>VSNO01000085.1 GCA_009774375.1 Lachnospiraceae bacterium | reverse complement strand
TACCTCAGTTTACGACTGGTTGAAGTATATTAAGGCAAATGTGGTTGGAATTAACTTACGGGAATTACGGATAATGAGATCAGTGTGGTATTGTTCTGTGACCTGTCTGTATGTTATGACCGGAATTTCTCCTATGGAGTCAGGGTTATTTTCGGCATGCGTCACAATAATATCTGAAATTTCTAAATTGTATTTCGCGAGGAAATGGATAATTTTACGGCAGTATACGCCTGCACCATACAGATGAATGGATTGATTGGTGGAAACGGCATGTTCAACATAACTGGCAAAAGGATGTTCATTGAGGTAATAATCCTGTAATACATTGTTCCATGCGTCAAAGTTGCCGATCCATGTCCTTTGATCTCCGTATTCTGCACCTGTATATCTATCACAGAAGGCATATTCTCTGATGGTAAGTAGGGAATTGATTTTGTATTCATTCATAGATATAGAATCAGTACCTTCTTTGGTTCTGATGTTTATCAATACAAATTTAATATTAGGATAAATTTGGCCAAAAGATAATAGAAAAGCAGACAGGTCATCAAGAGTATCGTCCCTGTTGCAAATCAGACCGACAGTATGGGATTTTAGAATTGCATTATGTAATTGCTCATAACGTTTTGTCATGACGGAGCGAAAATCAGCATGAGCTTTTGCGATAGGGGTATCCATGTCAAAATGATGTATTGAGATAATGGAATTAAAAGTGTCAATAATCCGTCGATTGTTATGAGCCCCTTTTTTATGTGTGTTTTCTTGAATTTCAGAGAAAAATGTTTGAAAATTGGTTCGAAATAAGTCCAGACAAGTATCGAGGCTGTAGTTCATCTGCCAGTCCAGTGGGCAGGCAAATATTCTTAAAAAATTTATTTTCAGATAATAAGCTGGTCTGCATGCAGGGCCAATAGAAAAGATTAAGTCTAGCTTCATAATTCAGCTCCTCCTTGAATTTTGAGTTATATAAATGAAAGGTGTTAACAAATGGTAGATATATTATACCGTATAAAAAGTTTTTTGGGAAGATATTACAGCTTGGATGATATGAATAATATAGACAAATGTTTTGAGAATTTTATTGCTAGATATTATAAGATAATTCCTGGTATCAGAAGTGGAGTCTGTAACCGAAGAACCAAAAGGAAAATAATTATATCTCTGACTACCATACCGAAAAGGATTGATAAAGTATGGATTACCATTGAGAGTTTGCTTCGTCAGACGTATAAGCCGGATCAGGTTATTCTATGGCTGGCACAAGAAGAGTTTGCTGGTGTGGAATTACCGAAACGATTAAGACTGCAGATCAAAAGAGGGCTGACAATTAGGTTCTGTGACGATCTGAAATCTTATAAGAAGTTTTTTTATGCGATGAAAGAAAATCCACAGGCATATGTCATAACTGTAGATGATGATGTCATTTATTCTGAGACAATGGTCAGGGAATTGGTAAAAACGTACAGGGATAACCCGGGAAACGTTATTTGTCATCGGTCGCATAAAATAAAAAAGAGAAATGGAAAGTGCGCTCCATATAATGACTGGGTCAAGTATGAGAATAGAGGAAAGATCAGATGTAAAGCAACATATGCAAATTTTTTTACTGGCTGTGCTGGTGTTTTTTTCCCAGTTTTTCTTATGGATAAAAGAATTTTGGATAAAGAAATATTTATGAATATAGCGCCGACAGCAGATGATGTGTGGCTGAACCTGATGTGCTGGGTGTCAGAGATAAAGGTAAAGAATACGGAAAGTGCACTGGGCAATGTGATAAATATTAATGAATTTTCCGGCAAGGGACTTGTCCTGCAAAATGTCAATAAGAGAAAGAATGACAGTCAGATTAAGGCTGTATTGGAATACTTGAAAGTAGACGTAGAAGATTATATTTGAATGAAAAAGATCTTATATGCATGCGTGATACACAGCTTTTTAATAAGGAGAAAAATATGCCAAATGTGTTAGTGTCTGTTGTAATGCCTGTGTACAACAGGGAAAACGTCATAAGAAGAGCTGTTGATAGTGTTTTACATCAGACTTATATTCCTTTAGAAGTAATCGTTGTGGACGATGGTTCAACAGATAATACAGTGAACATAGTAAAACAGTATACTGATAATAGGGTAAGGCTGATCTGTCAGGAGCATGGAGGAGCCAATAAGGCCAGAAATACCGGTATTGAACAGTCAAATGGTACTTATATTGCCTTTCAGGACAGTGATGACGAGTGGCTTCCTGAAAAACTGGAAATGCAGATTAAGTTGATGGAAGAACACGGATATCGGGCATGTTACTGTCCCTATAATCTATATGAGAATGATGCGGTATGCGTTGTGCCGTCTGATCACTCTGACATGGATCAATATCAGGCTGATTTGCGCCGTACGCTTGCCAGTCATAATGTTGTCAGTACGCAGACACTGGTGATAGAACGTGGAGTGCTGGATATGCTTGGGGCTGAATGTTTTGATGAACAGATGCCCAGATGGCAGGACTATGAGTTTGTCATAAGGATAGCCAGATGTATGGAAATAGGGTATGTTAATAAACCTCTGGTAAACGTGTATCGTTCTGTGGCGAGTATCTCGTCAGACAAAACAGCTTTGTATGCAGCAGTGGCTCTGTTGCTCAGAAAGCATGCAGATTTTCTGGAGGTTGGACAGTTTCTGGAAAAGTTTATTGCTGAATACGATGTTATGACAGATACAGGCGAGGATCTTGTAAACGGTTTGAATCGGATACAGACAGCGCTTGATGATACTGGGGTGGGTGATGCAGTGAACATAAAGGATATGCTTATTATGTATATTGCACGACAGGCAGCAGAATATAAAGTAATTGAACAGAAAGAATGCGCTTATCGTATGGGAGTGCTGACCAACCAGAAATTTGCAATCTATGGCGCTGGAAAAATAGGACAGGAAGTATATCAGAGGTTAAAGAAAAAAGGGTTATATCCAAAGTGTTTTATGGTAACGAGTTGTGAAAAACGGGAATACATAGATGGTATTCCTGTCATATCCATAGACGAAAATGGCGACAGGAAGGATACTGTTATTATAGCGATATCCAGGGAGCATCAGAATGAGCTGAGGGAAAATCTGATTGATTATGGTTATACATCGTTTTTTGGCTATCAAGGGATGATGTGATGTACAACGAGGGAAGCAGATGCAGAATGTATATGACATATTTACTAAAAAAGAGTTAATGTTCATTTTGCCGGAAGAAAGTGGGAAGACTCCGGTTTCTAAAGATGCTCTGGCAAAAACAGCAGTGTTTATCAATCTTTATTATAATGATTCGTGGGAGCAGTATTCTGCTTATATAGGTAACATTCCCAAGGAGATATCAATATATGTGTGTTCTTCCAATTCTGCACTTTTAAGTAAAGCAAAGGAATCTGCAAGGGAAATAGAAAATGTAATATTTCTTGATAAGGAAAATCGGGGAAGGGATATCAGCGCCCTGCTCGTAACATTTGGGGAGAAGATGCTCTGTTATGAATATGTATGTTTCATTCATGATAAGAGAGCCAGTTTTCGTTACCTGGAAGAAGATGTTTTATTCTGGATTGAAAATATATGGGGAAATACGCTTGGAAGTACGGACTACATATATGAGGTTTTAAAACTGCTGCAGAGGGATAAGATAGGATTGTTAGTTCCACCGGAACCGATTGGAAAACATTTCAATGACTGGTATACAAATGGATGGAAAAAAAATTATGAGAACACCGCTTCCCTTGCTTCCGAGCTGGGATTGAATACAGATATATCCAGAGATAAGACACCGATGGCGATCGGCACTGTGTTTTGGGCAAAGTCGGAAGCATTAAGAAAACTGCTGCGGAGAAAGTGGCAATATAATGATTTCCCAGAGGAGCCGCTGCCGCTTGATGGGGCAGTCAATCACGCGATTGAGAGAATTTTGCCCTTTGTTGCGCAGGATGCAGGATATGACACAGGTGTCATAATGGGGCAGAAATACGCGTCAAGGCTGCTGCTGCGTTTAAAGGAGTGTCTCACAAATACGTATGAGTTTCTCCATAAAAATATGTACATCAGTTTTGAGCATCAGCTTCACGGTTATGATGAGTTAAAGAGTACAATTGAACGTTATTTTCGTGAGTATGGGAAAGTTTTCATATACGGCGTCGGGGCATGGGGGATGGAATTTTTGGAGAACCTGCAGTTTTGGGGATACTGTCCTGACGGTTTTATTGTATCGGATGGGTATAGAAGATGTAGTACGTTCAAGGGCATAAAAGTATATGAACTGGGCGAGATTGATCTGAGTGGGGAGTGCGGTATTTTTATTGCGGTAAACTATGACCTGCAGGGAGAAGTGGAAGAACAGCTGTTGGAAAAAGGATTTCATAATTATTATAAACTGGCAGTTTTTTAACGGATGGAAGGATGTTGCGGGATGATGGGCGACGACAGAAGGTATATCATATTTGGTGCAGGTGTGTACGGCCGAAAGGCATTTGAGGAGTATGGGGAGGAGCGGGTGGCGGGGTTTATGGATAACAGTCCGCAAAAGCAGGGAACATTTCTTTATGGAAAACCTGTTATGCGTGTGGAGGATGTGCTCCCACAGAAAGAGAATTACCATATTGTCATTGCAAGCCTGTATGTGGCAAGTATGGAGAAACAGCTAAAAGAATTGGGGATAGAGGATTACACGGTATATGCAGAACCGCTTCACCGTTTTCTGGATACGGATGAACTGATCTATAATCAGTATGAGGTGACTGCCGAGGCCCGTTCAGAGAGTGAGTGGAACAACAGCGAGAGAATAAAATACATGCGCCGGGCAGTTTTTGACGAGGTAGAAAGACTGTATAATAATCAGCCTCTTTTTGACAATATTGAGGTGGAAACGATCAATCGCTGCAATGGCAGCTGTTCATTTTGTCCGGTAAACCGCAATGCAGATCCCAGAGAAAAAAAGGTTATGTCGAGGGAATTGTTTGAGCGTATTGTGAGCCAGCTCGAGGAAATCAATTATTCAGGGCGTTTTACCACGTATTCCAATAACGAGCCGCTGCTGGACGAACGGATTGTGGCGTTCAATCAGTTTGCGAGGAAACATTTGCCAAACGCAAGGATGCATATGTTTACAAATGGAACCTTGCTGACATTGGATAAGTTTATTGCGCTGACAGATGTATTGGATGAACTGATTATTGATAATTATCACCAGCAGTTAAAATTGATCAAGCCATGTGAGCAGATAAAAGAATACTGCGAGGCACATCCTGAGTTGAAAAAGAAAGTGACGATATCCCTGCGAAAGCCACAGGAGATCCTGACCTCGAGAGGGGGGACAGCACCCAACAGGAAGGAGCTTATGGACTATGGAAAAGAGCGGTGTGTACTGCCTTTCAAGCAGATGATTGTCAGGCCGGACGGGAAAATCTCCCTGTGCTGCAATGATGCACTGGGCAGGTTTACATTGGGGGATGCAGGTAAGGAGGGGCTGCTGGATATCTGGTATGGTTCCAGATTCCAGATGGTCCGGAAGTGTCTATACGAAGGACGGCAGAATTGGGGAAATTGCAAGAATTGCGATACGTTTATGATTGGATAGGAGGAGGCCGTGTACAAGGTTTTTATCTGGGGAATGGGATATTTATATAATAAATATATCAATTGTGTCCGAATGCAGGAGCTTGCGGGAGATCTAACGGTACAGTGTGTTACGTCAAACGAAAAAAATATTCTGCAGGTGGATGGCTATCGTTTTGTGCCCAAAGAACAAATTAACAGCGTTGAATATGACTATTGTGTGGTGGCAGTCAGCGATTTTCAGTCGGTTTTATCGGAGGCGCTGTCCATAGGGATAGATTCATGGAAATGCATTCCGATCAGGGTATTTTCTATTCCGTTTTTTGACCTTGCAAAGTATACAAAAGTAAAACAGGGATGTATCAGCATTATCTCGCGAAACTGCTGGGCGGGGTTGTGCTATAACTATTTAGGGCTGCAGTTTAATACGCCATTCATTAATATGTTTTTCAGTGATGGCGATTTTATTAAATTGATGAAGCGGTTTGACTATTACCTGTCCGTTCCGTTGGAATTTGCAGGATCAGGTTTTGATAGTAATCTAAAGCGCGAATATCCTGTTGGGCGTCTGGATGATATATACTTGCATTTTAACCACTATGGCGATTATGGGGAGGCAAAGGATTGCTATGACAGGAGGAAGCGGCGAATTAATAAAAAGAAGCTTATTTTTGTTTCCTCAACAGGTGATAGAAGTGTGGAAAAAGAATTTAACAATATGGACTACGAGCAAAAAATAATATTTGTGCCATATGACAGCGCTTTGAGGTCAAGCATTAAGATAGCGTACACGGAAGCGGAAAGAAATCATGGGATCACAATAGGGATGAAAGCCAATGGCATAGCAAACGGACAAAACCCCTTGTTTAATATTTTGTCATTTCTGAATGGTGAAGAGGATTTTCTGCGTGTACAGGAGGCACGGGCGATATGATCAGCGTGATTGTACCAGTTTATAACGTGGAAAATTATGTAAGGGAATGTATTGAAAGCATTATCGGACAGACTTATTCCGACATTGAGGTGCTCTTAATTGATGACGGCTCGACGGATGAAAGCGGACATATATGCGATGCATATGCGCGAAAGGATCGGAGAGTACATGTCATACATAAAGAAAATGGGGGAAATACAAGCGCCAGAAAGGAAGGAATCCGACAATGCCACGGGGATTATATCACTTTTGTGGATGCGGACGACTGGGTAGAGGCGAATATGCTGGAACAGATGCTTGAATTGGGGGCAGATGCAGATATTATGGTATTTGCTGCTTACGAGGAGTATGGCAGTTTTCGGAAAGTGAAAGGCAGTTCAGTTGCAGAGGGGATTTACAGTGGTGACAAGCTTTCGGGATTATATGAAAATATGATGATGAATGGGGCGTTTTATGTACACGGAATTCCGACAAACTTGTGGGGAAAGTTGTTTAAGAAAAATGTTATCTGCGATGTGCAATTGCGTGTTTCGGACAGGATAACATATGGAGAGGATGCTGCGTGCGTATATCCGAGTATCTTACATGCGTCATCGGTATACGTGTTGAATCTCCCGTTATATCATTACCGGATCAGGCGGGATTCGATTGTCCACGGAAGCCATATAGAAATAGAAAATTTCCTGTATCTGTATCAGGATTTGAAAAGATACTTTGATCTCCACAGTCAGCAGAAAATGTTGAACCGGCAACTGAGGTATTTTATGTGGCAGGCGCTGCTTTTGAAGGAATATGCGGAGATCGACAGCCAGATGACGCTTTTTCCATTTCCAAAGGTGAGGGAGGGGATGAAAGTCGCTGTTTATGGCGCAGGACTTTTTGGACAGATGGTAATGCAGTATTGTCTGGATTCACCTGCTGTGTCTGTAAGCGGATGGTTTGACCGGGAATATGCGATGTATAACATGCAGGGAATTTCTGTAGATGATCCCGAGGCAGCTTTGGGTGCGGATTTTGATGTTATGGTGATAGCCATATTGAATACGACGATTGCCGGACAGGTCAGGGATTGGTATGTGCATCTGGATATGGAAGCGGAACGGATTGATTGTGTAAGTTTGGATGTATTGGAAAGGTCTGGGTTGCCCTTTGGTATGGAAAGAGGTTAGGGAGGACGGGTATGCAGCTAAAAAAAGGTACTTTTTCTGAGATGTCAGAATGTATAAAGTCTCATGGCAGTAAGATTGTCATGTTTGGTGCAGGCGTGATTGGGACAAGTACAACACCTGCAATTTTAGATGCGTATGGCCTGGGAGATTCTGTAGTGTGTTGCGTGGATAATGATTCAACCAAATGGGGACAGGAAATAATAGTAGGGTCGAGGAATGTCAAAATCTGTGAACCGGATGTTCTTCACAGATTGGGGGAAAATATTGCAGTTTTGATCAATATCAGCAGATATGCGGATGTGCTGGAGCAGCTGGAGCGGATGGAATGTGAGGGTTTAATATATTGTTACATAATGCCAATGATATTTCTTCTCAGTTTTCACAATAAGGGAAGAAAAGGAGTTATAAAAACGAGCACTGCACCAATTATTCCTAAAAGAATTCATTATATGTGGTTAGGAAAAACGGAATTTCCAGATAGTCTAAAACGATGTATTGACAGCTGGCGGAAATTCTGCCCTGATTATGAAATTATACAGTGGGATGAGTCAAATTATGATGTAGACAAATGCTGTTATATGAAACAGGCATATCAACAAAAAAGATTTGGTTTCGTGCCAGATTATGCACGGCTTGATATTTTGTATCATTGTGGTGGTATTTATATGGATACTGATGTCGAGCTGGTCAGGAGTCTTGACAATTTGCTATATCAGGAAGCTTTTAGCAGTGTGGAGAAGTGGCAGGTTATTAACTTTGGAGGCTGTAGTGGCGCTGTTGCTGGACATCCTTCACTGAAACCCTTTCTGCATGCATGGGAACAGCGAAAATTTATCAGAGATGATGGTACACTGGATACTTTGTCAAGTGGTTATGTGGATACAAGGGTTGCCCTGGATAACGGATATGTTTTGAACGGGCAGAACCAGACAATCATGGGTATGAACATATATACATATGATTATTTTCATCCATATGATTATATGTCAGGAAAAACAGAGATGACAGACGACACCTATGGCATTCATCATTTCAATGGAAGCTGGCTGGATGATCATATGCGGCTTGCGGACAGGCAGACAAGGTTGCGCTATGAAAGCCTTTGTCGAAGGGCTCAAATGGGATGATGTCTCAGTAGTGTTTATATGCCGGAGCGGGTGTGGATGAAACGGGAAGAGGTAGGATATGTGTGACATGAGTTAAAATAAAATAAAGACAGATAAATTAAATCGATGGTTTGGATTATTTAAGTCTGAATCATCGGTTTCTTTAGTTTAAATGTCTCCATAAACTGCGACAGAAAATTTGTATTTGAGATTTCCCACCATATATGCTATGATATCATCATTACAAATACAAAAGCAATAGGTGACAGAATGTATGGAAAAACTTGACACACCGGAATTGTACTCAATTGCGTTTATAGTTATATCAGAAAGGACAGCATCCAATGGAACAGCAGATCATCAAAGTCAAGAATAAAAGAGGTGTCAGAGTGATCCCGGGATTCGGGCTTTCGCTGGGGGTAACGCTTGCCATGCTGGGCATGCTGGTCCTGATCCCTCTGGCATCGATCTTCATCAGTGCGGGCCGGCTCAGCTTTTCCGAATTCATCGAGGTGGTCACGTCCGGGCAGGTGGTTTCAGGTTATGCGGTCAGTCTTTCCTGTGCGTTTTTTGCGGCGCTGGTCAACGCGGTATTTGGGCTGATGACCGCATGGGCACTGGTCCGGTATGATTTCCCGGGAAAGCGTCTGATGGACGGTCTGATCGAGCTGCCGTTTGCTCTGCCGACCTCGGTGGCGGGCATCGCGCTGACGTATCTCTATTCAGATAAGGGCTGGATCGGGGCGCTGTTTGCAAAGATGGGAGTGAAGATCGCATATACGCGTATCGGGATCACGATCGCCATGGTATTTGTGGGGATTCCTTTTGTGGTGAGGGCGGTGCAGCCCGTGCTGGAAAAACTGGACAGGCAGTACGAGGAAGCGGCGGAGATGCTCGGGGCGGGCAGGGTGTACACCTTTTTCCGCGTGGTGCTGCCGGAGCTGTTTCCCGCGCTGCTTGCCGGATTTGGACTGGCGTTTGCAAGAGGTATCGGGGAATATGGGAGCGTGGTATTTATTGCCGGAAATATTCCCAACAAGACGCAGATCGCACCGCTGCTGATCATGACGAAGCTAGAGCAGTACAAGTATGCGGATGCGACAGCGATTGCACTGGTGCTGCTGGTGATCTCATTTTTGCTGATGCTGTTCATCAATTCAGTGCAGCTGTACATGCAGAGGTTCAGCAAAAAGTAAGGAACTGTTATGAACAGTTCCTTAGAATGATTGAAGAAAACGAAATGGAGGAGAACGAACGAATGAACACCCATCTTGATGCCCTCGAGGCAGAAGCAATATATATCATACGTGAGGTGGCGGCAGAGTGCGAGAAGCCGGTCATGCTCTATTCTATTGGCAAGGACAGCTCGGTCATGCTGCACCTTGCCATGAAGGCGTTTTATCCGGAGAAACCGCCTTTTCCGTTCATGCATATCGATACGACCTGGAAGTTTAAGGAAATGATCGCATTTCGTGACCGCATTGCAGAGGAAAAAGGGATCGAGATGCTTGTCTATACGAATGAGGAAGGCGTGAAGCAGGGCATCAATCCGTTTGACCATGGTTCGGCGTACACGGATATCATGAAGACGCAGGCACTGAAGCAGGCGCTCTCAAAATACGGTTTCACTGCGGCATTCGGCGGCGGGCGCCGTGACGAGGAGAAGTCGCGGGCAAAGGAGCGCATCTTCTCATTCCGCAACAGTGAGCAGGCGTGGGATCCGAAGAACCAGCGGCCGGAGATGTGGAACCTGTACAATACGCAGATCCACAGGGGCGAGAGCATCCGGGTGTTTCCGATCTCGAACTGGACGGAAAAAGATATCTGGCAGTACATCGAACAGGAACGGATCGATATCGTTCCCCTGTATTTTGCGAAGGAGCGCCCTGTCGTGTATCGGGACGGGAACATCATCATGGTCGACGACGACAGGATGCGGCTGCTTCCCGGTGAGGAGATACAGTACAGGAGCGTCCGTTTCCGCACGCTGGGATGTTATCCGCTGACAGGCGGCGTGGAATCCACGGCGGACACGCTCGAGGATATCGTGAAGGAGACGCTCGGCGCCGTGACGTCGGAGCGGACGAGCCGCGTGATCGACCATGAGGCGGCGGGCAGCATGGAGAGACGCAAGCGGGAAGGATATTTCTGATATGGCTGGGACGAGGAAGGACAATGGGGGCAGTTCAGGAGCTTTAGATGGAGGGATGTTTCGGATATGTGTGGGAAAATAGATGGGAACAGGAACGGGTTGTTGAAATTTATCACCTGCGGCAGCGTGGACGACGGAAAGTCTACGCTCATCGGGCATATGCTGTATGACGCAAAGCTTTTGTTCACGGATCAGGAGCGTGCGCTGGAGCTGGACAGCCGTGTGGGAAGCCGTGAGGGAGAGATCGACTATTCCCTTTTGCTGGACGGGCTCATGGCGGAGCGGGAGCAGGGGATCACGATCGACGTGGCGTACAGGTATTTCACGACGGAGCGCAGGAGCTTCATCGTGGCAGACACGCCCGGCCACGAGGAGTATACGAGGAACATGGCGGTCGGGGCTTCCTTTGCGGATCTGGCGGTGATCCTTGTCGATGCCTCGCAGGGGATCCTGACGCAGACAAGGCGTCATGCCAGGATCTGTGCGCTGATGGGAATCCGGTATTTCGTGTTTGCCGTCAACAAGATGGATCTGGTCCGCTATGATCAGAAAGAGTACAGGAAGATAGAAAAAGAGATCAAAAAACTTGCGATCGATCTGGAACTGTATCATATAGAGATCATTCCGGTATCTGCGACGGAGGGGGACAATGTCACACTGCGGTCAGAACATATGCCGTGGTATACCGGGGAGACACTGCTGGAGTATCTCGAGTCCGTGGATGTGGATGACGGGACGGATGAGCAGGGTTTTGTGATGCCTGTGCAGAGGGTGTGCAGGCCGAATGCGGATTTCCGCGGGTTTCAGGGGCAGGCGTTATCGGGAAGCATTTCTGCCGGGGATGAGGTCATGGTGCTGCCAAGCGGCGAGAAGGCATGCGTGCAGTCGATCTTTCTGGCAGACCGCAGCGTGGATGAGGCAGGGAAGGGACAGCCGCTTACGATACAGCTGAACCGCGAGGTGGACGTGTCCCGCGGATGTGTCCTTGTAAGGGGAACCCAGCTGAAGGTGAGCAGGATGTTTACGGCATCGATCCTCTGGATGGATGATATGGAACTGGTCCAGGGGAAAAACTTCCTGATCAAGATCGGGACAAAGATGCTGCCCGCGACTGTGATGGCAGTTAAATACAAGGTTGACATCCATTCGGGGGAGCATCTGGCAGCGGCACAGCTGTACAAAAATGAGATCGCTGTCTGCGACATTGCCATGGCGGAGGATGCGGTATACGACACGTTTGCAGGGCATAAGGGACTTGGCTGTTTCATATTGACCGACCGCATCACGAACATGACCTCGGCGTGCGGGGTCATAGAGCACTCCCTTCGGAGGGCTGACAACCTGACGTGGCAGAAGCTGGACATCACACGCAAGACGCGTGCCGCGAAAATGGGGCAGAAGCCTGCGACCTTGTGGTTTACAGGGCTTTCCGGCGCGGGAAAGTCAGTGCTTGCAAATGAGATCGAGAAGGCGCTGAGCATCCAGGGAAGATATACGATGCTCTTGGACGGTGATAATGTGCGCATGGGGCTGAACCAGAATCTCGGCTTTGAGGAGAAAGACAGGATCGAGAACATCCGCAGGGTTGCGGAGGTGGCAAAGCTGATGAATGACGCTGGGCTGATCGTGCTTGCGTCCTTTATCTCTCCGTATGAGAGTGACAGGGCGCGGGCGCGGGAGATCATCGGCAGCACAAATTTTATAGAGATCTATGTGAGCACGCCGCTGGAGGAATGTGAGAGGCGCGATGTGAAAGGCTTGTACAGGAAGGCGAGGAACGGGCAGATCCCGAATTTCACAGGGATCTCGAGTCCGTATGAGCCGCCAGCACATGCGGAAGTGGAGATCGACACGAGCCAGTATACACTGGAGGAGGCATCAGACCGTGTGCTGAAGGAGATCAGAAAGTACCTGTGAAGACAGGATCGGGGGGAAAATGTGATGAAGAAGAAAGCGCCGCGGACATATCAGGAGGATATCATAGGAGATGGCATATCTTCCATACAGAAGGTCAGGGAGCCGCACAGGGAAAATGAAGGACGGTGCATCAAGTATGTGCTGATCGGCGTCTGTACGCTGTTCTTGTTCGTGATGCTGGTCCTGCCGCTGATCGTGGTGGTCACAAATGCCCTGCGCGACGGCTGGGCGGCATACAGGGAGGCCGTGATTGACGAATATACCGTCAAGGCCCTGCAGCTCACGCTGTTCGCGGCAGTGGCAGCGGTGACAGTCAATACTGTATTCGGCCTCTTTGCATCGTACCTGTTATCGAAGTTCTATTTCAGGGGACGGCAGATCCTTGCCGCGCTCATAGATATTCCTTTTTCGATATCGCCGGTCATCGCGGGGCTGGTGTTCATATTGACTTTTGGAAATGTCGGCTGGATGGGGGAGTTTCTGAAGGCTCACGGCATCAGGATCGTGTTTGCCGTCCCGGGCGTGGTGCTCGCCACGATTTTTGTCACATTTCCGTTTGTGTTCCGCGAGCTGTTTCCGGTACTGAATGCGCAGGGAAAGGATGAGGAGGAAGCGGCGGCGCTGATGGGGGCGGGCGGGTTTACCATTTTCCGCAGGATCACGTTTCCCCATATCAAGTGGGCGCTGCTCTACGGCGTGATCCTGTGCGCGGCGCGTGCGCTGGGGGAATTTGGCGCGGTATCCGTGATCTCCGGACATCTGCGGGGAAAGACAAACACGCTTCCGCTTCATGTGGAGATCCTGTATAATGAATTCAACACGACAGCGGCGTTTGCGGTGTCATCAATCCTGGTAGTGCTTGCGGTGCTGATCCTGATCGCGAGGAATATCGTGGAGTGGAGAAAAGAATAAGGGGAGCGGGAAAGATACCATGTATGTACAGATGGAACACATTTACAAGACATTTGACGGTTTTCATGCATCGAGTGATGTGAGCTTCGGTGTGGAAAAGGGACAGCTTGCGGCGCTGCTCGGACCGAGCGGGAGCGGAAAGACCACGATTCTGCGAATGATAGCGGGACTGGACAGACCGGATTCCGGCGATATCATGATCGACGGGAGGCGTGTCAATGACCTTCCGGGAAGCAGGAGGGGTATCGGCTTTGTGTTCCAGAACTATGCACTGTTCCGCTATATGACTGTGGCGGACAATATCGCGTTCGGACTGGAAGTACAGAAGAAGAGTAAAAAGGAGATCAGAGGCAGGGTGGATGAACTGCTGGAGCTGGTCTCCATGCAGGATCTCGGGAAGCGGTATCCGCACCAGCTGTCCGGCGGACAGCGCCAGCGCGTGGCGTTTGCGCGGGCACTCGCGCCGAATCCGCATCTTTTGCTGCTGGACGAACCGTTTGCGGCGATCGATGCGAAGGTGCGCAGGGAACTCAGGACATGGTTAAAGGAGATGATCAGGCGGGTGGGTATCACGAGCATCTTTGTGACGCACGATCAGGAGGAGGCGATGGAGGTCGCCGATGCCATCATCATCACGAACCTGGGCAGGGTCGAGCAGATCGGGACGCCGGACGAAATATGCCTGCACCCGCAGACGGAATTCGTGGCGGATTTTATCGATGCGGCGCGGTACGAGGCATTGGCGGCCGCCAGGAGCTGTGAGGAATGGTGATCAGAACATGGGAGCAGAAAAGATGACAGATGAGAGGATGCTGACATTCCTGCATGCCTTTGACAGGGAAAAACCAGCTTATTTAAATGAACTGGAGCAATATTCCAGAGAAAATAATGTGCCGGTCATCCGGCCGCAGATGCAGAGCCTCCTGCGGCTGCTGGTCACGTGGGGGAGGCCGGTGCGGATCCTGGAGGTCGGGACGGCCGTTGGCTTCTCCGCGCTTTTGATGAGCGAGTATGCGCCGCAGGGCTGTCAGATCACGACGATCGAGAAGTATGAGAAACGGATACCGGCCGCGAGGGAAAATTTTGAGAGGGCAGGGAAATCGGACTGCATCACGCTTTTGGAGGGGGATGCAGCAGAGATTCTGCCCTCGTTAAGAGATGACGGCGCGTACGATTTTATTTTTATGGATGCGGCAAAGGGTCAGTACATTCATTTTCTGCCGGATATATTGAGGCTGCTGGCGCCGGCAGGTCTGCTGGTGTCGGATAACGTGCTGCAGGAGGGTGAGCTGATCGAGTCGAAATACGCTGTGATCCGCAGAAACCGGACGATCCATAACCGGATGCGGGAATATCTGTACCAGCTGACGCACTGTGAGGAACTGGAGACGACGATACTGCCGGTCGCGGACGGGGTGGCACTGTCTGCGAAACGAAGATAAATATCGCGGAAGATTATTCAATTGTTATGGAGGATCAGGATGGACAATAAGAGACCAGGCAGACCGGAGCTCCTCGTTCCGGCGAGCAGTCTGGAAGTGCTAAAGACAGCGGTCCTGTTTGGCGCGGATGCCGTATATATCGGAGGAGAGGCGTTTGGGCTGCGCGCCAGGGCAAAGAATTTTTCCAGTCAGGAGATGGCGGAGGGGATCCGGTTTGCGCATGCGCGCGGTGTGAAGGTGTATGTGACGGCGAATATCCTTGCGCACAATGACGATCTTGACGGTGCGCGGGTGTATTTTGAGGAATTAAAGGAGATCGGACCGGATGCGCTGATCATATCGGATCCCGGCATGTTCATGATCGCGCGGGAGGTGTGCCCCGGGATCGAGGTTCACATTTCCACGCAGGCGAACAATACGAATTACCAGACGTACCGGTTCTGGTGGCAGCAGGGGGCAAGGCGTGTCGTGTCGGCAAGAGAGCTCTCGCTGGCAGAGATCCGGCAGATCCGCGACAACATACCGGAGGAGATGGAGATCGAGAGCTTTGTCCACGGGGCGATGTGTATCTCCTATTCCGGCAGGTGCCTGCTGTCCAACTATTTCACCGGCAGGGATGCGAACCAGGGAGCATGCACGCACCCGTGCCGCTGGAAGTACGCGGTGGTCGAGGAGTCGCGCCCGGGCGAGTATCTTCCCGTGTATGAGAACGAGAGAGGAACCTTTCTCTTTAACTCCAGGGATCTGTGTATGATCGAGTATATTCCCGAGCTTGTGGCGGCGGGGATCGACAGCATGAAGATCGAGGGGCGCATGAAGACGGCGCTGTATGTGGCATGCGTGGCGCGCACGTACAGAAAGGCGATCGATGACTATTTTGAATCGGAGGAAAGATACCGCGAAAACATGGACTGGTACAGGGCGGAGATCGCAAAGTGCACCTACCGCCAGTTTTCGACCGGGTTCTATTTTGGAAAGCCGGACGGGCGCACGCAGATCTATGACGAGAGCACCTATATCAGCGAGTATGTGTATCTCGGGATCGTAGAGTCGGTGGACGGGCGCGGCTATGCGCGGTTTGAGCAGAAGAACAAGTTCTGTGTGGGCGACACGGTCGAGATCATGAAGCCGGATGGGCGCAATATCTGCACAAAAGTGCTTTCCATGCACAACGAGGAGGGCGAGGCAGTGGAGAGCTGCCCGCATGCGAGACAGATATTGTATGTGGAGCTTGCGGACAGGCCGGAGCCGTATGATATCATGCGCGTGGAGGCTGCAAGATAGTGGTATAAAATAACGAAAATCAGGCTTTCCTGAAAAAAGGTTCTATGCAAAACGCAGAAAAGGCAGTTTTTTACAGGAAAGTCTTGATTTTTTTCAGAGAATATATTATTGTATAAAAAGCAAAAGGAATCAGGCACGGACATATGAGATGTGAAAAGGTAAGGATTCAAAACTGTATATCATGATATCGAGGACGAAGGTGTTCCAAAAAAGAAGAATCTCTTTTTTTGGAACTTTTTTTGTAGGTTTTTGAACACTATAACGCACAAAAAGGACACTGATAGAGCAAGATGTCATTGGAATATGGTTGATAGAAAGCGAGGAGATCAATATGAGCGAAGCATTAAATGTGGAAAAAATCTTTGGGGAGAAGGTCTTTACGATCGAGAAGATGAAGGAGCGGCTCACCAGAAAGGTATTTCTGGAAGTGAAGCGGGTCATGGATCACGGCGGGGAGCTCTCCATGGCGACTGCGGATGTCGTGGCCAAGGCGATGAAGGACTGGGCCGTAGAGAACGGTGCAACACACTTCACACACTGGTTCCAGCCGCTCACAGGCATCACGGCTGAGAAGCATGATTCCTTTGTGTCACACCCGGACGCGGAAGGGAAGATGCTGATGGAGTTCTCCGGAAAAGAGCTGATCAAGGGTGAGCCGGATGCTTCCTCATTTCCCTCAGGCGGACTCCGCGCGACATTCGAGGCGAGAGGGTATACGGCGTGGGACATCACTTCGCCGGCATTTCTGAAGGAGTCCGGCTGCGGCGTGATCCTCTGCATCCCGACAGCGTTCTGCTCCTACACAGGCGAGGCGCTTGACAAGAAGACGCCGCTGCTGCGTTCCATGGAGGCGCTGAGCGAACAGGCGCTGCGCATCGTAAAACTGTTTGGAAACAAAGAGGCTACCAAGGTCACAGCCTGTGTGGGTCCGGAGCAGGAATATTTCCTCGTAGACAAGGATCTCTACCTGCAGAGAAAAGACCTGATGTTTGCAGGGCGGACTCTTTTTGGCGCACCGGCGCCCAAGGGACAGGAGATGGAGGATCACTACTTTGGCGTCATCAAGGAGCGCGTCGGCGCGTACATGAAGGATCTGAACGAGGAGCTCTGGAAGCTGGGTGTCACGGCAAAGACGCAGCACAATGAGGTTGCGCCTGCGCAGCATGAGCTGGCGCCGATCTATGAGACGGCGAATATCGCGGTGGATCACAATCAGCTGGTGATGGAGGCGATGAAGCGCGTCGCATACAAGCATGATCTGAGATGCCTGCTTCATGAGAAGCCCTATGCGGGCGTCAACGGTTCAGGCAAGCACGACAACTGGTCCATCACGACAGACAACGGCGAGAACCTGCTCGATCCGGGCGACACGCCGAACAAGAACATCCAGTTCCTGCTGGTGCTGGCATGTATATTGAGAGCAGTGGACAGACATGGGGATCTGCTGCGCCAGTCGGCGTCTGATGTGGGAAATGACCACAGGCTCGGCGCGAACGAGGCGCCCCCGGCGATCATCTCCGTTTTCCTGGGCGACCAGCTCGAGGATGTTGTGCGGCAGCTGGTGGAGACCGGCGATGCGGCGAAGGTAAAGCAGGGCGGAAAGCTCGAGACAGGTGTTTCCACGCTTCCTGATTTCGAGAAGGATGCGACGGACAGAAACAGGACTTCTCCGTTTGCATTTACGGGAAATAAGTTTGAGTTCCGCATGGTTGGTTCGGCGGACTCGATCGCGAGTCCGAACACCACGCTGAACGCGATCGTCGCGGAGGCGTTCTGCGAGGCGGCTGACCGGCTTGAGAAGGCGGAGGACTTTGACCTGGAGGTGCACGATATCATCAAGGAGTACATGACAAAGCACCAGAGGATCATCTTTAACGGGGACGGTTATTCAGAGGAGTGGGTCGCTGAGGCGGAAAGACGCGGCCTGCCGAACATTAAGTCCATGATCGAGGCTGCTTCGACACTCACGACAGACAAGGCGGTGGCGCTGTTTGAGAAGTTCGGGATCTTCACTAGGGTGGAGCTCGAGTCGCGCGAGGAGATCATCTATGAGACATATGCCAAGACGATCAATATCGAGGCGCTCACGATGATCGATATGGCTGGAAAGGACATCATTCCGGCGGTGGCATCCTACGCGGGCGACCTGGCTAATTCTGTGATCGCGATCAAGGAGGCGGGAGCTACGGCTGCAGCGCAGGTGGAAATGCTGAACGAGGTGGACGGACTGCTGGCGGAGGCTAAGAGGGCGCTCAACACGCTGAAAGCGGTGGAGGCGGGCGCTTCCAGGATCTCGGATGCGAAGGAGCTGGCATTCTATTATAAAGATACCGTCAAGGTGGCGATGGACGCGCTGCGCGCACCGATCGACCAGCTTGAGATGATCGTGGACAGCACGATCTGGCCGATCCCTACATATGGCGATCTGATGTTTGAGGTATAGAGCGGCACAATAAAAACTGCCGGACGGCGACGTACATGTCTGCTGTCCGGCAGTTTTTTAGTGAGTGTAAGGATCCGTATGATCTACAGCTCCTAAGAGGTATGAAAAACGTCAACGCTTGCTGTCATTTCCCTGGAATAGCCATTCAGGATCTTTGTCTTCTCGGAGATGTCTCCCAGCTCTCGGTATACGTTTTCGATCGAGGCCATGATCTCCTCGATGCTGGCCGAATTTGCTTCGGAGAGAGCGGCAGAGTTCTGCACGACCGCGACGGTGTCCGTCCGCACGTCCTCCAGATGTCGCGAGTTCGTGAGGATCGTAGCGATATCGGATGCCGATCGGTCAACACCATTACAGACTTCCTTGAAAAT
>VSNO01000084.1 GCA_009774375.1 Lachnospiraceae bacterium | reverse complement strand
GACGAGATCAGGCAGTATACATCGGGATATCCGTACCTGGTATCCGCGGTCTGCAAGATCATGGATGAAAAACTGCGCTGTACGGAGGCGTTTGCGGACGGAAGGTCTGTCTGGACGAGGGAAGGCGTCGAGGAGGCCGTCAGGATCATCCTGCGGACGAGGACGACATTGTTGGACAGCATGTTCAAACACATCACGGAGTACCCGGATCTGAAAAAGATGCTGTATGCGATGCTGTTCCATGGGGAGCAGATCACATACAACCAGCATAACCATGTGATAGAGCTGGCGTGTATGTTTGGATATACTGTGGATAATGGTGTGAACGTGCAGGTGGCGAACCGCATTTTTGAGACGTGTCTGTACAACCTGTTTCTGTCCGAGGAAGAGCTGACAAATGCGATGAGCAGGAAGGCAAAACTCGACAGGAACCAGTTTGTGTCGGACGGGAGGCTTGACATGGAGCGCGTGCTGGAAAAGTTTGTGGAACATTTCCAGGATGTATATGGTGGCAGCGACAGCCAGTTCCTGGAGGATGACGGCCGCAAGTTCTTCCTGCTGTACCTGAAGCCGATCATCAACGGAACGGGCAACTATTACGTGGAGGCGCAGACGAGGGATGCGCGGCGGACGGATGTCATCGTGGATTATGCGGGCGAACAGTTTGTCATCGAGCTGAAGATCTGGCACGGGAGCGAGTACAATGAACGCGGGGAGCGCCAGCTCACGGAGTATCTGGATTATTTCCATCAGAAGAAGGGTTACATGCTGAGCTTTAATTTCAACAGGAAAAAGGAGACCGGCATCAAGACGCTCGTGTTCGGGGAAAAAACGATCGTGGAGGCGGTCGTCTGACAGAAAGAAAATTGGAGGGATTTGCATGGAGCAGTCTGCATTTGAGAAAATATATGAGGTCGTGAAGCAGATCCCTTATGGGCAGGTGGCGACCTATGGGCAGGTCGCCGCGCTCGCTGGAAACAAGCGGTGGGCGCGGGTGGTCGGTTATGCACTGCATGCCAATCCGGATCCCGACCATATTCCGTGTTACAGAGTTGTCAACAGGGAGGGCAGGGTATCCGACGCGTTTGCCTTCGGAGGCGGCAACCGTCAGGTGGAACTATTGAAGGCAGAGGGCGTGGCGTTTACGGGGGACTGCGTGGACATGACGCAGTATCAGTGGGAAAGACCGGTGTTTTGATATGATCTATCTATCTCATTTTGAATTTCCTGGCAGGGAGAGAGAATACGATTTTACAATGGGGCAGAAGTATACCTGTTATGATACGGTATATCCTTTTCTGGTATTGTCAGGACACCAGTTGAGAATGCTTGATTTCGAGGAGGCGACGATCCTGTATGGCGGAAACGGCTCAGGAAAGACGACCGCGCTGAATGTGATCGCGGAAAAGCTTGGGCTTGGGCGCGATACACTGTACAACCGCTCGAATTTCTTTGGCGATTATACGGCGATGTGCTCCTATGAAGCGGTCGGAGAGATACCAAAGCACAGCAGGATCATCACAAGCGATGACGTGTTTGATTTCATGCTGGATCTGCGGAGCATCAACGAGGGGATCGACCGAAAGCGCGAGGAACTGTTTGAGGAATATCAGGAGGCAAAAAACACCCGTTTCCAGATGCATTCCATGGAGGATTATGAACGGCTCAAAAAGGTGAATTCCGCGCGCCGCAGCACGAAATCAAAATATGTGCGGAATCATCTGCAGGACAATGTGCGGGAGCATTCCAACGGGGAGAGCGCGTTCCTGTATTTCGCAGACAAGATCAAGGAAAACGGACTGTATCTGCTCGATGAGCCGGAGAACAGCCTGTCGCCGGAAAAACAGCAGGAGCTGCTGCGTTTTCTGGAGGATTCTGTCCGTTTTTTCCACTGTCAGTTCGTGATCGCCACACACTCGCCGTTTCTGCTCTCCATGAGAGGGGCCAGGATCTATGACCTGGACGAGGAAGTGGTGGATGTGAAGCGATGGACTGAACTTGGCAATGTGCGCGCATATTACGAATTTTTCAAAAAATACGAAAAGGAGTTTCGGTGATCTGTCATGAAAAGAGAGGATAACAAAATAGAACTGTCAAAGTATTTTAAAAGTGTGGTCGACCAGGACAGGTGCGCGGTCGTCATCTGCGATCTGGAACATGAGATCCTGTATATGAATCCGGCAGCGGCGGCCCGGTATGCCAGACGGGGCGGACAGGCGCTTGTGGGGAAAAACCTGCTCGACTGTCATTCCCCGCAGTCTGTCGACGGGATCAGAAAGGTGCTCGCATGGTTTTCGGAGAGCAGGGAAAACAATATGATCTATACGTCCCGCAATGAAAAAGAGAACAAAGATGTGTACATGGTCGCGCTGCGCGATGATGATGGAAAACTGATCGGCTACTACGAGAAGCATGAGTATCGGGATCAGGAGACTGCGAAAATGTATGATTTTGGAGGATGATCGTTGTGCGTGGGATCTGTAGAAAGGCGTGGGGGTCATAGTCAGGTGTGATGGATGTGACAGCGATATGAGCAATATGATCAATATGATAGAGGTAACAGATTTTAATGCGCCTCAGCTTGACGTATATGCGAGACTTACGGAGGGGCAGCTTTTAAACCGCCATGAGCCGCAAAATGGCATGTTCATAGCAGAGAGCCCGAAGGTGATCGAGAGGGCGCTTGACGCCGGCTGTGTTCCGGTGTCGATCCTGATGGAGAAAAAGCATGCTGAGGGGCAGGGGAGGGAGATCATCAGGCGATGCGGCAGTATTCCTGTCTATACTGCCGCATCTGATGTGCTGACACAGCTGACAGGTTTTAAACTGACGCGCGGTATGCTGTGTGCGATGCGGCGTCCTGCGCCGAGAACCGTCTCGGAAGTGTGTGCAGGGGCGCGGCGGATCGCGGTTCTTGAAAATGTGATGAATCCCACCAATGTCGGCGCCATATTCCGATCGGCAGCAGCGCTCGGCATGGACGGGATCCTGCTGACGCCGGCGGGCAGCGATCCTCTGTACCGTCGTTCGATCAGAGTCAGCATGGGAACCGTCTTTCAGATACCATGGGCATTTCTGGATGAGGACAATGGGATCAGGGCGCTGCGCGGTATGGGCTTTACGACGGTGGCGATGGCGTTGAAAGAAGATTCGCTGAATGTAGACGATCCGCAGCTCATGCGGGAGGAAAAGCTCGCAGTCGTGCTCGGCACAGAGGGGGACGGGCTTGCACCGGACACGATCTCAGACTGTGAGTACACGGTTCGGATACCGATGTCACACGGTGTTGACTCGCTGAATGTGGCGGCTGCGAGCGCAGTCGCGTTCTGGCAGCTGGGCCGCCGCGGACATAGATAACAGGAAAGGGGCAAGATGGTCAGAAAACATTTTCACTTTACAGGCAGGGTGCAGGGCGTAGGATTCCGCTATCGGGCAAAGTATGCGGCAAACGGCATGGGGATCACAGGATGGGCGAAGAATGAGTATGACGGTTCCGTCGAGGTTGAGGCACAGGGAACAGAGGAGGCGATCAACCGGATGCTGGTGATGATCAACCAAAGCGACTACATTGTGATCGACGCCATAGAGACAAGCGAGATACCGCTCAGGACGGATGAGCACACTTTTCGCGTACTTTGAATATATCAGCCGCATCGGATGACGCAAAATATAGATGAAAGTTAAGAAAAGGAGAGTGGGACGATGGTAAAACATGTGATACTGTGGCAGTTAAAAGATGAGCTGTCTGACAGTGAAAAGGCAGAAGTGAAGGCCGGGATCAAGACAGGACTCGAGGCGCTTGAGGGGAAGATTCCCGGGCTTATTGGGATCAAAGTGGAGACCGATCCGCTGGCATCCTCCAATGCGGATGTGATGCTCGATTCCTCATTTGAGAGTGAGGAGGCGCTGAGAGGTTACGCAGTGCATCCGGAGCATGTGGCTGTGGCAGACGGCAGAGTGCGGCCATACACAAAGTCGAGAGTCTGTATGGACTATGAGATCTGAACAGGCGGCGGCTCCGTTTTGTGTGTATACGAAAAAAATTGAAAAAAATTGAAAAAAGTACTTGCTTTTTTAGAGAAACTGTTGTATGCTTTAATAGCTGTCGGTGATACGGCAAGCAGACAGAAGTATATAACAGTTGTGGCTCGTTGGTCAAGCGGTTAAGACGTCGCCCTCTCACGGCGAAAACAGGGGTTCGATTCCCCTACGAGCTGTTGACTGTTTAAAACAGCCCAACCCATTAACCCATTGAAAACGCTGTGGATACCAGATTCTGGTATTGCAGTGTTTTTTGATTTGTGAAGAGGGAGTATGACACACTGGCACATGCTTTTCTCTGCTTTGATAGACGACGCCATACAATAATTCACATTTTTTTAACGATTATGCGCTTGTTATGTGGTTCGATTTACAGTATAATAATAGTTGATACGTTATTAAGAGGCAGGTAAATTTAATAAGAAAGGGTGTTGTAGATGGGATTAAAGAGTGACGAGAGTATAAAGGAGTTTACGCATAAATATTCAAAAGTGTGCGTGGACAACAACGCCATCGATCCGGATTTGTTTGATGAATATGGTGTAAAGAGAGGTTTGCGTGACAAGAATGGAAAGGGAGTGCTTTCCGGACTGACCAATATTTCGCTGATCAAATCGTCAGAAGAGATAGACGGAAAGAGTGTTCCGTGTGATGGACAGCTTTATTACAGGGGTTACAATATTTATGATCTGGTAAGAGGTTTTCAGAGCGAGGAACGGTTCGGCTTTGATGAATGTGCATATCTGTTGTTGTTCGGAAGTCTTCCAAATACAAATCAGCTGATGGAATTCAAGAAGACATTGGGATACAGCATGACACTTCCCACGAATTTCGTGAGGGATGTCATCATGAAAGCGCCGAGTCATGATATCATGAATTCGCTGACGAAGAGTGTGCTGACACTCGCATCGTATGATGACAGTGTGACAGATATGTCGCTGGATAATGTGCTTCGACAGAGTCTGATGCTGATCAGCGTGTTTCCGATGCTTTCTGTGTATGGATACCATGCATACAATCACTATGAATGTGATGAGAGCCTGTACATACACAGACCGGATCCGAGGCTTTCCACGGCGGAGAACCTGCTCAGGATGTTGAGGCCGGATATGGCCTACACGCCGACGGAGGCTAAGGTGCTTGATGCGGCGCTCGTGCTGCACATGGAACACGGCGGTGGAAACAACTCTACATTCACGACCAGGGTTGTCACCAGTGCGGGGTCGGATACTTATTCTGTCATCGCGGCGGCACTGTCATCGCTGAAAGGTCCGAAACATGGCGGCGCCAACATCAAGGTCGTACAGATGATGGAGGATCTGCGCAGAAATGTGGACGACACGACAGACGAGGACCAGGTGCGCCAGTATCTGTACCGTCTGCTGAATAAGGAGGCATTTGACCGGAGTGGTCTGATCTATGGTATGGGACATGCTGTATACTCGATCTCGGATCCAAGGGCAAAGGTTTTCAAGTCCTTTGTGGAGAAGCTTGCCAATGAGAAGAAGCATCACAAGGATTTCGAACTCTATTCTATGATCGAGCGGCTGGCGCCGGAAGTGATCGCCGAGAAGTGCAGGATCTACAAGGGTGTAAGCGCCAATGTCGATTTTTACAGCGGATTTGTGTACAGTATGCTCGACATTCCGATGGAGCTGTTCACGCCGATCTTTGCGATCGCACGTATCGTCGGCTGGAGTGCGCACCGCATGGAGGAGCTGATCAATGTCGATAAGATCATCAGACCTGCGTACAAGAGTATCGCTGTTCTGAGACCGTATGAGACGCTGAAAGACCGGTCAACGCCCAAACTCGACGGTCAGGATCAGAAGGTATATAAACTTCCTATGAATCAATAGTATTCCATTCGTTCGGTAACTGCACTTTCTGGCTGGATGGAGTATTAGGAAAAATATTCTAAAAAGTTATTGCATTTTGTAAAGTGAAGTGTTAGAATAAATATAAGTTAAATGATGCTAGATGATAAAGAGTGGACTTGCGAGTCCACTCTTTCTATATGCAGCGAGGTGAACAAATGGCGAAAAAGGATTCGTATGAAGAGCGCGCGGAAGCGCTGCTCGTGCCGATCGCAGCTGCGAACGGCTGTGAGATCTATGATGTTGAATATGTGAAAGAAGGAAGCGACTGGTATCTGAGAGCCTATATCGATAAACCGGAGGGGGTAAACATTGCCGACTGCGAGAATGTCAGCCGTGCTTTTTCAGAAAAGCTGGACGAGGAAGATTTTATATCGGATTCCTATATATTAGAGGTATCCAGCCCGGGACTTGGAAGGGCATTGAGGAAGGACAGACATCTGGAAAAGAGCCTCGGTGAGGAAGTGGAGGTCAAAACTTATAAACCGATCGAGCGGCAGAAGGAGTTTATCGGTATCCTCAGATCATTTGACAAGGATACTGTTACAATAGAAACAGAAAATGATTCAGAGACAAAGGATATGGTCTTTGCCAGATCTGATATAGCGGTCATCAGATTGACACTGGATTTTTAGTTTTAGGAGGGTAAAGGAAAAATGAATAAGGAATTAATGGAAGCGCTTAATATTCTGGAGAAGGAGAAAGAGATCAGCAAGGAAACGCTCTTTGAGGCAATTGAAAATTCCCTTCTTACAGCCTGCAAGAATCATTTTGGAAAAGCAGATAATATCACGGTCCAGATCGACAGGGAAACTTGTGATTTCATGGTATATGCCACAAAGGATATCGTCGCGACTTACGATGAGGTCGAGGATGATGTCACACAGATCTGCATTGATGATGCGATCCAGCTCTCAAAAAATGCAGTGATCGGAGATACGATCAACATAGAGATCAAGTCAAAGGAATTCGGGCGCATTGCGACACAGAATGCCAAGAACGTGATCCTGCAGAAGATACGCGAGGAGGAGCGGAGTGTCGTATATAATCAGTTCTTTGAAAAGGAGAAAGATGTAGTTACGGGTATCGTACAGCGCTATATCGGCAGAAATATCAGCATCAATCTCGGGAAAGCCGATGCGGTGCTCAACGAGGCAGAGCAGGTCAAGGGTGAGGAATTTAAGCCCACAGAGCGCATCAAGGTATATATTCTGGAGGTCAAGAACACGCCAAAAGGACCCAGGATCCTTGTCAGCAGAACGCATCCTGAGCTTGTCAAGAGGCTTTTTGAGGCCGAGGTGACAGAGATCAAGGACGGTACGGTTGAGATCATGAGCATTGCCAGGGAGGCGGGCAGCCGGACCAAGCTTGCGGTCAGAACGAACAACCCCAATGTCGATGCGGTGGGAGCGTGTGTCGGCATGAACGGTGCCAGGGTGAATGCGATCGTCGAGGAGCTTCGCGGCGAGAAGATCGATATCGTTAACTGGGATGAAAACCCCGGGAATTTTATACAGAATGCGCTCTCTCCGGCAAAGATCGTAGCTGTGTTTGCAGATCCGGATGAAAAGACGGCAAAGGTCGTGGTACCGGATTACCAGCTCTCGCTCGCTATCGGTAAGGAGGGACAGAATGCACGGCTTGCGGCAAGACTGACAGGATATAAGATCGACATCAAGTCAGAGACGCAGGCAAAAGATGCGGAAGGATTCCGATATGAGGATTACATGTATGACGAGGACGGGGACGTCTACTACGAGGAAGAGTATGAGGAGGGCGAATACGAAGATTCTGAGTACGAGGAGGGAGAGTATGACGACTCCGAATATGATGAATCTGCAGATGCCGGGTATGCGGAGGAGGAATCCGTAGAAAATGAGTATGATGTCTCTGGATCAGAGGCAGAGGATGCTCCATATGAGGAGGAGACAGAAGCGTAAATGGCAAAGAAGATTCCGTTGAGACAGTGTATCGGCTGTGGTGAGATGAAGAGCAAGAAAGAGCTGCTCCGGGTTCTGCGGACAGAGGATCAGGGCATCATTCTGGATACGACAGGCAGAAAGAATGGCAGGGGGGCTTACATATGCCCGGATCCGGAGTGCATGGAGCGTGCGAGAAAGTCAAGAGGGCTTGACCGGGCGTTCAAGATGCCGGTACCTGATGAAATATATGACAGTCTGACAAAGGAGATCGAGTTATTTGAGTAATGTGAATAAGGTATATTCTATGCTTGGACTTGCGATGAAGGCAGGCAAGGTAGTAAGCGGAGAATTTGCAACTGACAAGAGTGTTAAGGGCGGAAATGCATGGCTCGTCATTGTGTCAGAGGATGCGTCGGACAATACCAAGAAGATGTTTTCCAATATGTGTGAGTTTTACGAAGTACCAAGATATTTTTTTGGAACAAAAGAGGAGCTTGGGCATGCGATCGGTAAGGCTATGCGTTCATCTCTTGCAATTACAGATGAAAACTTCGCAAAATCGATCAGGAAGCAGCTGAAACAGTCTGTTGAGAGTGAGGGTGAGGAGGAGTAAAATGGCAAAAATGAAAGTGTACGAACTGGCACAGGAGATCGGCGTAAAGAGCGCAGAGATCCTTGCATTATTAAAAAATAAAGGTATAGAGGTAAAAAGCCACATGAGTGTATTAGAAGACGGACAGGTAGAGGATGTCAGAAAGACGATGCATGCGCCTGCCAAGTCGGAAGAGGCACCTAAGACAACAGAGAAGAGCGAGCCGTCAAAGGCTGCGGCATCAGGGGAGAAGAAGGCGCCTGCCAAGACTGGCGAGGGAGTTGTAAAAAAGAAAAAGAGCATTATATTTGTGAGCAATCCTCACAATTCCAAGATGCCGGGAGGCGCACAGATTCCCAGAAAACCTGTGCGTTCGGAGAAAAAGGCAGCACCCCAGGCTAAGGCAGAGAACGCAGAGGGTAAAAGAACTGTGCCTCAGGCCAGACCAGAGAGTGTAGAGACTGGAAGACCGGCAGCTGCCGCAAAAGCGGAAGCTGTTGTTGAGAAGCCTGTGCAGAGAGCAGCGGAGCCTGCGAATGCAGTTGAAGCCAGGACAGAACAGCCCAAAAGAGAAGAGGCTGTAAGAACACAGCCTGCTGCGAAGACGGAAACGGCAGCCAGAGCAGAAGAATCATCAAAGGCAGCCGCTGTAAGAGCAGAAGAACAAAAACCTGCGCAGAGGGGCGATAACCGGGATACAGGCAGAAACGACGGCCAGCGCCGGAACAGTGGTAATAGAAGTGATGGCCAGCGCCGCGAGAGCAATGGCAGGGGCGACGGTCAGCGCCGTGATGGCCAGAGAAGCTATGACAATAACAGGGGTGACGGCCAGCGCCGCGAGAACAATGGCAGGGGCGACGGCCAGCGCCGTGATGGCCAGAGAAGCTATGACAATAACAGGAGCGACGGCCAGCGCCGTGATGGCCAGAGAGGCTACGATGGCAGGAGCGACGGCCAGCGTCAGGGGGGCAGACCTGGACAGGGCTTTGGCGGCGGCCGGGACAATGACCGCGGACGCGATAACCGGGGTGGTTTCGGAAGCAAAAATTCCGGCAAGAGCGGCGGATTCGTGCCAGAAAGTCCGATCAAGGATGCTGAGAAGCACAGGGATGAGGAAAAGCGCCGTATCAGTCAGGAGAAGGATAAGAGAAACCGCAAAGACCTGATCTACGAAGAGGACAGCGACAATATTAAAAATGTCAAGGGAAAGAATAAGCCGGGCAGGTTCATCAAGCCTGAGAAGAAGGCGTCTGATACCGTTGAGGAGCAGATCAAGGTTATCACGCTTCCGGAGACACTCACGATCAAGGATCTCGCTGACAAGATGAAGATACAGCCGTCGGCTATCGTCAAGAAGCTTTTCCTCCAGGGACAGATCGTGACAGTCAACCAGGAGATCTCATACGAGACTGCGGAGAACATTGCGATAGAGTATGATATTATCTGTGAGCAGGAAGTGAAGGTAGATGTCATCGAAGAACTTCTGAAAGAGGAAGATGAAAAGCAGGAGGATATGGTTCCAAGATCACCTGTTATCTGTGTAATGGGGCACGTAGATCATGGTAAGACATCGCTGCTGGATGCGATCAGAAAAACAAATGTCACCGACAAGGAAGCAGGCGGCATCACTCAGCATATCGGTGCATACACCGTAAATGTCAACGGACAGAAGATCACATTCCTCGACACGCCGGGACATGAGGCGTTCACGGCAATGCGTATGCGCGGCGCCAACTCGACGGATATCGCGATCCTTGTTGTGGCGGCGGACGACGGCGTCATGCCGCAGACGGTGGAGGCGATCAACCACGCGAAAGCGGCAGGCATTGAGATCATCGTAGCTGTCAACAAGATCGATAAGCCGGGGGCAAATATAGAGCGCGTGAAGCAGGAACTCACAGAGTATGGCCTGATCGCGGAGGACTGGGGCGGAAGCACAGTGTTCGTACCTGTGTCCGCAAAGAGCGGCGAGGGTATCGAGCAGCTGCTTGAGATGATCCTGCTGACCGCGGAAGTGCTGGAACTCAAAGCGAATCCGAACAGACGTGCGAGAGGACTTGTGATCGAGGCGGAGCTCGACAAGGGGCGCGGTCCGGTCGCTACGATCCTGGTACAGAAGGGTACATTAAAGGTTGGCGATTTTGTGTCGGCCGGTGCGGCGAGCGGCAAGGTCCGCGCCATGGTGGACGATAAGGGCAGGCGCGTGAAGGAAGCCGGTCCATCCACGCCTGTGGAGATACTCGGCCTTGGCGATGTGCCGAACGCAGGAGAGATCTTCATCGCGCATGAGAATGACAAAGAGGCAAAATATTACGCGGAGACTTTCGTTGCGCAGAATAAAGAGAAGCTTCTTGAGGATACTAAGGCTAAGATGTCCCTTGACGATCTGTTCTCACAGATCCAGGCAGGAAACCTGAAGGAGCTCAACCTGATCATCAAAGCGGATGTACAGGGCAGTGTGGAGGCTGTAAAACAGAGTCTTATGAAGCTTTCCAACGAGGAAGTAGTCGTCAAGTGTATTCACGGCGGTGTCGGCGCGATCAATGAGTCAGATGTCATCCTTGCGTCTGCATCGAAAGCGATCATTATCGGATTTAATGTGCGTCCGGATACGCAGGCGAAAGCTACCGCAGAGCGTGAAGGCGTTGACGTACGGCTTTACAAGGTGATCTATCAGGCGATCGAGGACATCGAAGCTGCGATGAAGGGTATGCTGGATCCGATATTTGAGGAGAAGGTGATCGGTCATGCGGAAGTCAGACAGATCTTCAAGGCATCGGCAGTGGGGAATATCGCAGGTTCTTATGTCCTTGACGGTATATTCCAGAGAGGCTGCAAGATCCGTATCACCCGTGAAGGCGAGCAGATCTACGAAGGTGAGCTTGCTTCGCTCAAGAGATTTAAGGATGATGTCAAGGAAGTGAAAGCAGGATTTGAGTGCGGTCTGGTATTTGAAGGCTTTGACAGCATGCAGGAGCTTGACATCGCAGAGGCATATATCATGGTGGAAGTGCCCAGATAAGAACGTAATGGAGAATAGAGAATGAGAAAGAACAGCGTAAAAAACACCCGTGTGAACGGGGAGGTTCATCGTGTTCTGGCGGAGGTCATAAGGAGCGGGATCAAGGATCCGAGAATCAATCCTATGACCTCGGTGGTATCTGTCGAGGTGGCGCCTGATCTGAAAACCTGTAAGGCATGGGTCAGTGTGCTGGGAGACGAGGAGTCACAGCGGGAGACCATCGAGGGATTGAAGAGTGCAGAGGGATACATCAGAAGCCTCCTGGCAAAGAAGATCAATCTGCGGAATACGCCGGAGATACGTTTTATCCTCGACCAGTCGATCGCATACGGGGTGTCCATGTCCAAAAAGATAGAGGATATCAACCGTGCAGACGAAGAAAGACATGTCAATGACGGCACAGACGGGGACATTTAAGAATAAAAATGAAAAAGTATCTGGGAATATTTGACTTCCCAGATATTTTTGTGTATTATGTACACAGGCGCGAAACTGTTTTCTGTGCCTATATATGAGGAGTTATAAAAGAAATTTATTTTGTAAGGGTAGTGATGATTATGGAAAAAATGAATCTGTTAGAAGAATGTAGAGATGCCGGAAATATTCTTATATCTGGCCATATCAGACCGGACGGGGACTGCATCGGCTCCTGTCTGGCGATGTATCTGTATCTGAAGAAAGCTTTGCCGGAGGCAAGTGTCAAAGTATGTTTGGAGAAGCCCGCAGAGGTATTTCGGTGTATCAAGGGCTTTGATGAGATCGACAGTACGTATGCGGTGGAGGGCGATGTGGATGTGTTCATCGCGCTTGACTGTGAGAAGTCTAGGCTTGGGGAGGCGGAGGAGATCTTTGCCAATGCCAGGAAATGTATCAACATCGATCATCATGTCAGCAATGAGCGGGGGTGCGGCGACGTAAATCATGTGGATCACAGTCTCAGCTCGACAGCAGAGCTCGTGTATGACTTGTTTGACAGGCAGTACATGGACGCGGAGATCGCCAAGGCTGTTTACATAGGGATCGTGCATGACACAGGAATATTCAGATATTCAAATACTTCGCCCAGGACGCTGCGGGTAGCTGCGGAGCTGATCGAGTATGGATTTGAATTTCCGGCGCTCATCGACGAGACGTTCTATGAGAAGACATACGCGCAGAACCAGCTGCTGGGCAGGGCGCTTCTGGAAAGCATCATCTTTATGCATGGCAAATGTATCGTCAGTGCCATTGACAAGAAGACGCTTGATTTTTATAATGCTACCCCGGAGGATCTGGAGGGGATCATCAGTCAGCTCCGCATCACGAAAGGCGTGGAATGTGCCATTTTCATGTATGAGACGGGGAGCCTGGAGTACAAGGTGAGCCTGCGGTCCTGCAGATATGTGGATGTGAGCAGGGTCGCGGTGTTTTTTGGCGGCGGCGGTCATGTGAGGGCTGCCGGCTGTACGATCAATGGGACATTTCATGATGTAGTCAATAACATCTCAAAGCAGATCGAACTGCAGATGGATGAATATGAACAGCGGAACAAAGAGGCAGCAAGATAAGGAAAGGTTCAAATCAAAGAAACTGGCGGTGGAACGTTGATCAACGGTATAATGAATATTTACAAAGAAGCAGGCTATACGTCACATGATGTGGTGGCGAAGCTTCGCGGTATCGTGGGACAGAAAAAGATCGGACACACGGGAACGCTGGATCCTGACGCAGTCGGGGTCCTTCCGGTGTGTTTTGGCAGTGCGACAAAGCTTTGTGACATGATGACGGACAAGAGCAAGGAATATGAGGCACTCATGCGTCTGGGCGTGACTACGGACACGCAGGATATGAGCGGCACGATACTGACAGAGTCTGCCGTCCATGTGAATGGATCTGAAGTGAGGGATGCGGTCATGGGATTCGTAGGCGGATATGAACAGGTACCGCCGATGTATTCCGCACTGAAGGTCAATGGAAAGAAATTATATGAGCTTGCCAGGGAAGGCAGGGAGATAGAGCGTCAGCCAAGACATGTCGACATCACGTTTATCAGGATCACAGGTATGGACCTCCCCGAGGTCAGATTTGAGGTGGGGTGTTCCAAAGGGACTTATATCAGAACGCTGTGCGCAGATATAGGGGATAAACTCGGCTGTGGAGCTGTCATGGCAGAGCTAAAGCGCACGAGGGTTGGCAATTTTCGGATCGAGGATTCTATCAGACTGTCTAAAGTGGAAGAACTGATGCGGCAGGGTGAGTATGAGGATTATATCATACACCCTGACAGTATGTTCATGGAGTATGAGGGAGCCGCTGTAAAGCCTGAGGCCGAAAGTGCACTGTTAAATGGAAATAAGCTCTATCCGCAACAGCTTGATCCTGACAGCCCCGTATTTTTTGCGGATGGGGACAGGATCCGCGTCTATAATGGAAGGCGGGAGTTCAGGGCAGTGTATACATATGTAAAAAGTGAAGGGGTTTTTAAGCCTTTTAAGATGTTTTTGGAATGATTTGCTTGAAGACAGGTGGGAAATGAAGATTATAGAGAACACGGCGGAATTTCATATAGAGGCAGAAACGGCGGTCGCTATCGGCAAATTTGACGGTTTTCACAGAGGCCATCAGAAGCTTCTGGGACAATTAAAGCGACAGCAGGAAAAAGGACTGAGATCAGTTGTATTTACTTTTGTGCCGTCTCCTGCGGCATTTTTCAGCAGGGAGCCGGTCCGGGAGCTTTCCACCCTAGAAGAAAAACGCCGCATATTTGAAAACGCGGAGGTTGATTATCTGGTTGAATATCCGTTTTGCCAGGAAATCGCAGACATGGAACCGGAAACATTTATAAAGGAAGTACTCTCTGACCGGATCCATGCGAGATGTGTGGTTGCCGGAGAGGATGTTTCATATGGAAAATGCGGGGCCGGGGATTATAAACTGTTACAGAGGATGGCGCCCGGCCATGGATATGAGGTCATTTTGATCGAGAAGGTGCTGCACGAGGGGAAAGAGGTCAGTTCTACCTGTGTGCGCGAGGAAGTGGGACTGGGAAATATGGAACTCGCGGCGGAGCTTTTGGGGATGCCTTATCAAGTGAGCGGTGAGATCATACATGGGAGAAAGCTGGGACGCACGATCGGCATGCCGACAGTGAACCTGCAGCCTCCGCAGGACAAACTGCTGCCTCCAAGGGGCGTCTATTATTCTTATGCGTATCTGCACAGCAAAGGCGGGGACAGGCCATATGACGGAAAGAGGCTTGCCGCGATCACGAATATTGGGACAAAACCCACAGTGGACCAGCGTTCCGTGATGGGGGTGGAGACGTATATTTATGATTTTGACAGCGATGTATACGGACAGGAGATGGAAGTCAGTCTGCTAAAGTATAAGAGGCCTGAGATGCGTTTTGACGGGGTTGATGCGCTGAAGGCGCAGATGGCGGCGGATATTGCAGATGGCAGGGAGTATCATGGGCTGTAAACACAGCGCCTATGATTTGCTAGATCCTAAGATGGGTGTGGTTATTGACAGATCAATGTTTAGATGGTATATTAAATCTGTAATTTATATGTAATAAAAATGTAACAAAAGGCGTTTCCATATATCAGAAGAGGATTTGGATCAGGATTATGAACAGGATAAACAGATTAAAGTATACAGGTGTGATCGCAGGGGCAGGTCTTGCAGTCGTCGTGTTTAGCAGCGGCGTATATGCAAACAACGGTTCAAAAGAGACACAGGAGGAGACGGAAGCAGAGATCGAGGTATATTCGCTTGACCTGTCTGAAGACACAAGCGCGTGCAGCCTGGATTTGGAGATAGAGCCGGCATCATTGGAAGAGGACAGTCAGAGTGAGCCGGAGCGTGATGCAGTACTGTCGGCTGGTGCAGGTGATGTCCTGGACAATGAAGAGAGCGGCCTGAAGGAGGGCGCTGAGCCTGATACGGCATCGTCCCAGGAGGAGATCGGATTGTCAGCCGGTGTGGGAAGCATATTTGAGCAGGCGGGCACAGAGACAGGGGACGACGCTGCTCAGGCACGCAATATGGAGACGCAGGAAGAAGTGCAGGAGCAGACAGAACCTGAGAAACATTGGGGTTATACAAATCTTGGTATAGCCCATGTCGACAACCATTTGAATATCAGGGAGGAGCCGAACGAGAGCGGGAAGCTGATCGGTAAGCTTTCCAAGGATGCGGCCTGTGAGATCCTGGGAATCGACGATAACGGCTGGGCGCATATCAAGTCCGGCAAGGTGGAAGGCTACTGCAGCACCGAGTTTCTGTATCTCGGGGATGAGGCGGTCGCAAGAGGTCACGAGGTAGCCTCCATGATTGCTATCGTCAATACACAGACGCTCAAAGTAAGAGGGGAGCCCAACACAGATTCCATCGTGATCACGCTCATACCGCAGGAGGAAGAGCTTGAGGTAGTTGAGGTTATGGATAATGGATGGATCAAGTTTTTGCTTGATGACGAGGAGGCGTATGTTTCTGGTGATTATGTCGATGTGGAGGAGCGCCTCGAGAAGGCGGTGACGCTTACCGAGCTCAAATATGGGCAGGGTGTGTCGGATGTCCGTGTCGATATGGTGCAGTATGCAAAACAGTTTGTCGGTAATCCGTATGTCTGGGGAGGAACCAGCCTTACAAACGGTGCAGACTGTTCTGGTTTTACGATGAGCATTTATAAAAAATATGGCGTGAGTCTGCCGCATCATGCTGCTTCGCAGGCGCAGATGGGAACTAGGATAGATTTCGGCTCCGCACAGCCGGGAGACCTGGTGTTTTATGCGAAGAATGGCAGTATCAACCATGTTGCGATGTACATAGGCAACGGGCAGGTGATCCATGCATCAAGTCCGAAGACCGGCATCAAGATCTCCACCTGGAATTATCGTACACCGGCATGCATCAGGAGATATCTGTCGAATTAGGGTTCTTAGAAAAAGAAGGTTTATAGATTTGGGATATTGTGTACACGGAGGCGCAGTATGAAAAAAATATATAAACGATTATTGAGCATATTGCTGGTGGCGTTTATCCTGATCGGAGGGATCACAGCTGATTCTATGTTGTCCTCCGCTTCTGGCGCGAAAGCAGGAAAAATGGAGGTTCATTATATTGACGTGGGGCAGGGGGATGCCACCCTTGTCACATGTGATGGACATGCCATGCTGATCGATGCGGGTGATTATTCTAAGGGAACAGCGATCCAGAATTACCTGCAGAAGCAAAAAATAAAAAAGCTTGATTACCTGATCCTGACACATCCCGATTCGGATCACATTGGGGGAGCGCCGGTCATTATCACGAAATTTGAGATCGGCAGAGTCTTTGTATCTAATTATGAAAAGGATAATAAGACCTACCAAAAGCTGATACAGGCGTTGGACAATAAACGTTTGAAATATACAACGCCAGAGACCGGGACACAGTATGCTCTGGGAACAGCAAAGATAACAATACTGGCGCCCAATAATGTCTATGACAATCCAAATGATGCCTCAGTCGCCCTGATGCTCCAAAATGGAAAAAATAAATTCCTGTTTACCGGAGATGCCGGGGAGGATGCGGAGCAGGATATACTGGAGACTGACATAGATCTTTCAGCGGATGTCTACAAGGCGGGACATCATGGCAGCAGTACGTCCACTTCTCAGGATTTCTTTGAGGCTGTCAGTCCTTCCTGCGCGGTCATCAGCTGCGGCGAGGACAATTCCTACGGGCATCCGCATGCGGAGACGCTGAATACGTTTCGGATGAACGGCGTCAAAGTATACAGGACGGATGAGGACGGTACCATTATAGCCACATCCGACGGAAAAGAGATAACGTTTAATGTTCCTGCTTCGGAGACCTGGAGATCCGGAGAACCGAACGGAAACGGTTCTGTCTGGAAAGCGCCGGATCAGAAAAGTGAGACAGAGAAGATCACGTATGTGCTGAACACAAAGACCAGGAAATTTCATAGGACCTCCTGCAGCTCTCTGCCTATAGCAAACCGGAAAGATTCATCAGAGAGCAGGGAAAATATCATAGCACAAGGCTATGAGCCCTGCAAGAGATGTAATCCTTAGAGACGGATGTGAAAATATTAATATATATATTATTATATATAGAAAGGCGGGATAAAATGTTTTCTGTAAAAGTGTTAAAGGCAAACGGAGAGACAAAATTTGTAGGGCGTGGCGAGGAGGAAGTGTATCTGGTGGCGACGTCAAAGTACGAGGAAGGCGACCAGATCATTCTCGAGTACAGCGGGGAACCGAGATATTTTGTTTTTCAGGCAGATGATGCCATGGGGCCGGCGCTGATCTTCGTGAAAGGCATTGTTCAGGTAAAGGTTCCGTTTGGCGAGGCAAGGCGCGGTTATTCGCCAAAGGCCTTCGGGGGCAGCTGTCACTATATCTATGCGCGTTTTGCATCGAGGGAGGAGATAGAGGCATACAGGAATCAGGCGCTGAATGTGTATGACTGTCATGAAAATGTAAATTCTTATCCGCATGCGTCCGCAAATGTAGAGACGAGGAATGAGGCAGTTTTTGCAGCCAGAAATGCGATCGATGGTGTAAAGGCAAACAGTTCGCATGGTGAATGGCCTTATGCGTCATGGGGGATCAACCGGGATCCGAAGGCGTGTCTGAAGATTGATTTTGGAAATGCGATCGAGACGGATAAGATCGTGGTGTATCTGAGAGCAGATTTTCCGCATGACAACTGGTGGAAACAGATGACTTTCGCGTTTTCGGATGGAAGCGTAGTGACGGGAGATCTGGAAAAGCTTGCCACAGGACAGACGATCTCTTTTGAGAAGCGAACTGTCACATGGGTGGAAGTGAAAGAGCTGATCAAGGCAGAAGATGAATCTCCATTCCCTGCCCTGACGCAGATCGAAGTATATGGCAGAGCGGCGGAAAAGGGAGGGAGTGCCAGATGAACATAACGATCACGGGAAATCTCGGAAGCGGCAAGTCCAGTGTGGCGAAAATATTGAAAGAGAAAGGATATGAATACTCCTCGACAGGCAATGTATTCCGGCAGCTTGCCATGGAAAAAGGATTATCTGTTGAGGAGTTTAATAAGCAGGTCAATGAGGCGGCAGGCAGGGGAGATCATTCCGTGGACAAGATGATCGACGACACGACGACCAGGATCGGTGAAGAACGGGATAAGGTCGTGTTTGACTCGCGCCTTGCCTGGCATTTTGCACCGAAGAGCTTTAAAGTGTTTATTATCACGGACATTGACGAGGCAAGCCGCCGTGTGTTCCATGACAGTCTCCGCGCAAACTCAGAGACTTATGAGTCGCAGGATGCCTGCAGAAAAGCGCTGATCAACCGGCAGAAGCTCGAGACTGTGCGGTATAAGGAAGTCTATGACATTGACTACTATGATATGGGCAATTACAATCTGGTCATCGAGAGCACGAATGCGTCGCCGGACGAGATCGCACAGGAAATACTGGATAAAATGACAGATTATCAAGATGGCGTCTTTGAGAAGATAATGGAACTGAACCCTTCTTCGATCAAAAGGACTGGCCTCGCGGACGTCAGGCAGTCCGGTATGGTGGAAGTCTCTGAAAAATGCGGCGTTTTTACATTGACGGCAGGGAGAGACAGGCTTGATGAGGCGGTCGCGCGGGGGGATAAATTTGTGTCAGTCAGCGTCTCTGTTTCCGAGGAAGACGGAGAAGACAGCTTTATGAATTTTGCCAATATGGTCAGATAAGTGTCAGGGAATGAAGGGATTCTTTCAGAACTGAAAAAATCTGTATGCAACAGAAAGAATTCTGGCTGCATACAGATTTTTTATGTGATAAGATATTATTTCGTGATCTCCATAAAGGCGTAATCCTTCAGAACACTGTTCCAGATCTTGTACGCGCGGCTGTTCTCATGAACGTAGTGATCC
>VSNO01000083.1 GCA_009774375.1 Lachnospiraceae bacterium | reverse complement strand
GTATAATACAGTTAGCAATAATAGTTAAGAAGTATGCCTGCGTACAAAAAGGAGGAAACAAAATGGAGAAAAAAGAAAAACTGACACAGAGCCAGATTGACGGCGTAGCGTACCGCCGCGCGAAACTGTGGCAGATCATTCTGGTCGCTTCCAGCGGAATGGTCGGCATGGGGTTTTACTGTCTGATCGGGCTTGCGAGCTACTCGGCCAGCATTGGTTTTGGGATCGCGACAGTTGCCGTGGGAGGGATTTTGACTTTCACCCGCGTTTTTGACGCGATCACGGATCCACTGCTTGCATTTATTTACGATAAGGTGAATACACGCTTTGGCAAGGTTCGCATCCTGCTCGTCAGCGGCTGGCTGGTAATGGTTCTTGCAACGCTGCTGATGTACAGCTGGGCGGCTGGAAAAGGACATGGATTCATGGTCTTTGTGCTGCTGTACATGATTTATATCATCGGCTATACGCTGTATAACATGACAGGACAGACGCTGTTCGCCCTGATGACCAACGATCCGAAGCAGCGGCCGATGGTGGGCGTGTGGAGCACGATCTTTAACTATATCGTTCCGATTGCCCTGAATATGGTTTACTATGTGGCGCTGATGCCAAAGTACGGCGGTTTCAATCTGGAGTTTCTGACCGCGGTCTGCTGGGCAACCATCGCGGTATCCGCTGTGGGGCTTGTGACTACCTGTATCGGTATTTCGGAGTTTGACAGGCCGGAGAATTTTGCGGGCACGTCGGCAAAGAGGGAAAAGCTCAGGATGAAGGACATGATAGATGTGTTAAGGAACAATCGTCCGCTGCAGTGTTACATCGCATCCGGAGCATCGGATAAGATCGCACAGCAGGTGGCAAGCCAGTCCATCATCAGTACGATGCTTGGCGGGATTGTTATCGGCAATATGTCCATCTCCACGACACTGAGTACCGTGAGCATCATCCCTTCCATTTTGTTTGCCGTGGTGGGCGCGAAATATGCCGGAAAACATGGCAATAAAAGGACGATCATCACATGGACCTATATGTGCATTTATGTGACCTGCGCAATGATCCTCTTCTTTGTTTTCTTACATATCGGCGGAAGCACGCGCAGCATTTCAGCAGCCCTGCCGCTTATGGTGATCTATGTGATCCTGACGCTGGCGTTGAACGGTACGAAGATGTGCGTGACCACCGGAAACAATGCTTTCATGGCAGATGTCATTGACTACGAGCTGGATCGTGGAGGCAAATATATCCCGGCAGTGGTATCCGGTGTCTACAGCCTGATCGACAAGCTGGTATCCTCTGTGAGCGCGCTGATCGCAACTGGTGCGGTGGCGCTGATCGGCTATACGGAGACAATGCCGCAGCCTACGGATGCGCTGACGGGCGGCGTTTTCTGGATGACGATGGTGCTGATGTATGGTTTTCCGCTGGTCGGATGGGTGATCACCCTGATCGCCATGAAGTACTGTTCTCTGGATAAAGAAGAGATGGTGGAAGTCCAGAAGCGCATCGCGGATAAGAAAGCGGCCGCATTGAAAGAAAGATAGGCAGATATCGGAAAAGGGAGAAAAGTCCATGATAATTGAGAGCAGGGAGTTTGGGCGCATCGAAATGTCAGATATTCCATTGCCGGAGGGAATCGACGCTGACGTAAACGGAACATATACATATGCGGGCAGGGTACTGGTTGCGGTCAGGATGCGGGAGAAAGACAGGGACTGGTACAGGGGCTTTACGATGGAAGACGACGGGAGAGACAGTGATTGAGAGCGATATCTGTGTGACGGGGGAACATACAGGCAGAATGAGCCTGCGCATCGCATTGCAGTCGGATGAACAGTTCCAGGTTTGTCTGGACAGAAGCCTGGACGGGAACGGGGAGCCCAGGAGCACCGGTTTTGCTGAATATGACGGGATCAGAAGGAATGTGGCGGATATGGCGGAATGACAGGCTATGACAGAGAATGATATTGAGAAGCAAAGGAGCAGTGAAAATGGCAAGAATTGTGAATAAGATCAACGAACAATGGGAGTTCGAGAAACAGGGGAAGACGACAGAGATCTGTCTTCCGCATACATGGAACGCAGAGGACGGGCAGACAGGACCGGAACTGTACTTCCGCGGCGTCTGCACTTACCGCAGGCATCTGAAGAAGCCGGAGCTGGCGCCGGGACAGCAGGTTTACATCGAGTTTCGCGGTGTCAACTCGTCAGCAGTAGTGCGAATGAACGGGAAAGAGTTTGCGCGTCACGACGGCGGTTATTCCACGTTCCGGGTCAATGTCACGGACGCAATGGAAGCGGACAATACGCTGGAAGTTCTGGTGGACAATGCGCCGAATGCCAAAGTTTATCCGCAGAGGGCGGATTTTACGTTCTATGGCGGTATTTACCGCGATGTCTATATGATCATCGCAGACCAGTCGCATTTTGATCTGGATTATTACGGCGGAAGCGGATTTCGGATCACGCCGGAGGTAAACAGGGAAAGCGCGGCGGTCCGCTTCGAGACATATTCCGTTGGAGAGGCAGAGAAGATTGTTGTCTCCATCGCGGGGGTCGGTGAGACAGCGCTTGCACTGGAAACTGTTGGCGGGAAAACATATGGAAAAGGCAGCATTGATATCGCAAACGTGCATCGGTGGGACGGCGTGGACGACCCGTATCTGTATGAGGCGACGGCAGTCCTGTACCGCGGCGGCGAGGCGGTGGACGCGGTCACGGAGCGTTTTGGATGCAGGGAATTTCGTTTTGATACGAAGGAGGGCTTTTTCCTGAATGGAAGGCGTTATCCGCTGCACGGCGTTTCACGCCATCAGGACAGGCTTGGCGTAGGAAATGCGCTCACGCGCGAAATGCATGAGGAGGACATGGAGCTGATTCTCTCCATGGGGGCAAATTCCATACGTCTGGCACACTATCAGCACGACCAGTATTTTTATGATTTGTGCGATGAGAAGGGAATCGTCGCGTGGGCGGAGATCCCATATATCACGATCCATATGGATACCGGCAGGGAGAACACGATCCAGCAGATGAAGGAGCTGATTACACAGAATTACAACCATGCATCGATCGTGTGCTGGGCGCTCTCAAACGAGATCTCACTCCAGGGCGTGACGGAGGATCTGATGGAAAACCACAGGATTCTGAATGACCTGGTTCATGAGATGGACAGGACGAGGGTTTCCGCGATGGCAAACCTGTTCCTGCTCGAGACGGACAGTCCGCTGGTTTCGCTTCCGGATATCCGCGGTTATAACCTGTACTATGGCTGGTATGTCGGGGAAGTGGAGGACAATGATACGTTTTTTGATGATTTTCATGAAAAATATCCGGATACGGCGATCGGGCTGACCGAGTACGGGGCGGATTCCGTGATCACGCTGCAGTCGCCGAAACCGGAAAAGGGCGACTACACGGAGAGCTATCAGGCGGTTTATCATGAGCATATGCTGGAAATGTTTGCGGCAAGACCGTACCTGTGGGGGACATATGTGTGGAATATGTTTGAGTTTGCAGCCGCAGGAAGGGACGAGGCCGGAGATCCGGGCAAGAACCACAAGGGGCTGGTCACGTTTGACCGCAAACAGAAAAAAGATGCTTTCTATATCTATAAGGCATGGTGGAGCGTGGAGAAGTTTGTCCATCTCTGCGGGAGACGGTATCATGACAGGGTGGAGGACACGACGGAGATCAAGGTATACTCCAATCTGGAAAAGATCGCGCTGTATGTGGACGACAGACTCTTTGCGGAGCAGACGGGAGAGCATGTATTCCGGTTCCAGGTGCCGATTGACGGCGTGCACAGGATCAAAGCGGTGGGCTATAGTCAGGACACTGCCTTTGAGGACAGCAGCTTTGAGGAAAGCATGGAGATTGCAAAAGTGGATGCGCCGAATCCTTCATATTTTATGTCGCCTGAAAAGGTGCGCAACTGGTTCGACGCGCCTGAGGACAACGGGGAGGATAAAGACGGATATCTCTCTATCAACAGCACGATGGGTGAGATCCAGGCGACCGAGCAGGGCGCCGCACTGCTTGCGGGCATGATGAGCCAGATGTCAGGGAAGACGGCAGGAGGAATGGGCGAAGGTGTCGAGATACCGGAGGCAATGCAGAAGATGATAGCCAGACAGCCGTTAAAGAAATTATTGCAGCAGGGCGGAATGGAACTGGAGCCGGAAAAGCTGCAGCGGCTCAATCAGGCATTGAACCAGATACCGAAGACAGCGGTTCAGAAGTAGCGTTTTGATTTTAACAAAAGAAAATGGAGATTAAGAGTGAAAGAAAATTCGAACTGTGAAAGGATCTTTCATGTCTTGTTTGTGACTGGAAAGGAATGATAAAAAACATGAATCAATTTTCAAGTGATTTTCTGATCGGCGCTGCCACGGCGGCGCACCAGGTGGAGGGAAACAATATTCACAGCGATTACTGGGCGATGGAGCACATGGCGCACAGCACGTTCAACGAGCCGTCGCTGGACGCGGTGGATCATTATAACAGGTATGAGGAAGACATTCAACTGATGGCGCAGGCGGGGCTTTCCGCATATCGTTTCTCGATCGAGTGGGCGCGCATCGAGCCGGAGGAGGGGAAGTTTGACGAGACAGAGATCGCACACTACAGGAGTGTGTTGGAGTGCTGTCATGCAAACCATATCACTCCAGTTGTGACAATGATGCATTTCACATCGCCGGTCTGGGTGATCCGAAACGGCGGCTGGGAGAATGAGCGCACGGTTGATGCGTTTGCGCGTTACTGCGGATATGTAGCGGAGCGTCTGGGCAACCTGATGGGGTATGTGGTCACGATCAACGAGGCAAACATGGGACTCCAGGTGGCGGCGATCGCGGAGCGTTACAAGAGGCAGATGATGGCGAAGATGAGCCAGATGCAGGCGCAGGGGCTGGAAGGCACTGCACAGATCGGTATGAACTTCAATACCATGATGGAGAACATGCAGTTGCAGAAGCAGGAGAACAAGGACGTATTCGGAACGGAGGAACCGCAGAATTTCGTTTCGGGGAGAACCGCGGAGGGAGACATTCTTGTCATGCGGGCGCACCAGGCAGCGAAAAAGGCAATGAAGGCAGTAAAGCCGGCGCTTCAGATCGGACTGTCGCTCTCCTTGCACGATATCCAGGCGGTGGAGGGCAGTGAAGAAAATGCACTGCATGAGTGGGAGGAGGAGTTTTCCCATTATGTTCCCTATATTCTGGACGATGATTTCTTCGGCCTGCAGAATTATACGAGATCCGTTATCGGTGCGGACGGCATCCAGCCGGTTCCGCAGGGGGCGGAGACGACGCAGATGGATTATGAGTTTTACCCGGAGGCGCTGGAGCATGTCATCAGGCGCGTTTCCAGGGAATTTGACGCAAACGGGAAGAAAATGCCGATCATGGTCACGGAGAACGGCATCGCGACGGAGGACGACACAAGGCGCGTGGCATTTATCGGACGGGCGATGGACGGCGTTGCTTCCTGCATTCAGTCGGGGATTCCTGTGATTGGATATATGTACTGGTCGCTGATGGATAACTTTGAATGGCAGAAAGGCTTTTCCATGAAATTCGGGCTGATCGCGGTTGACCGCGCGACGCAGGAGCGCACGCCGAAGCCGAGTCTGGAATTTTTAGGAAAACTAATTTAAAGTCGGGAGTGTGGGATTATGGCAAAAAAGGCGGTACAGCAGATCATGCTGGGAACGGTCACAAAAAACGAGGCACAGACAAGGGAAACGCTGAGAGCGATCAAGGCGGCGGGCTATGACGGAATCGAGCTGAACGGGTTTATGATCAGGCCGACGTCTTTTCTGGTGTGGGCAATGACAAAAGCGGCAGGAATGCCGGTCGGAAAGGGCGGCAACTATGACTGGTGCGCTCTTGTGCGCGATGCAGGTCTTGCGGTGGTGAGCGTCCATGAGGACTTGGGAAGCATTAAGAGGGAGCCGGATACCATTGTCGCGGAGGCGCAGAAGTTCGGCACGGACAAAGTTGTGGTCACAGGCATGTACCGTTTTGACTACTCTGACCGAAATGCGGTGAAGGCGCTTGTCAAAGACCTGAACGAGTCGGGACAGCTTTTGAAAAAATCGGGGATACAGCTTCTCTACCACAATCACAACTGCGAATTTCGAAAAGTGGATAAAAAAATGACGGCGTATGACTATATCATAGAAAACACAGATGACACCTATGTCAGTTTCGAGCTGGATTCCTACTGGCCGACGGAGGCGGGGGTGTCAGCCCTCGCACTGATGAAAAAGCTCGGCACGCGCATGAAGCTCTATCACATCAACGACAGGGGGACGCGCGTGTCAGGCCCGTCCATGACGCCGATCCTCAAATCTGACAGCATGGAGCTTGGCTATGGAAACATGGATCTGGAGAGCCTGATCAGGCAGGCATTATCGGTCGATGTCGATGCTGTGATACTTGAGAGCCACAAAAACTGGGTGGACAAATCACCGGTGAAGTCGATTCAGATGAGTGCGAAATATTTAAACCGTTTTATGACAGATGCCAAATAAAAAGTATGGAGGGAAGGTTATGAACTATTACTGCAATCCAATCAATGTTCCATATCGCTATCAATTTAATATGGATCCAAGGTCAGACGGAAAACTGCAGATTGACAGGGAGGCGGCAGACCCGTCCATGATTTTGTTTCAGGGAAAATATTATATGTTCGTATCGATGAACCTGAGCGTGTGGGTGTCCGAGGACATGGCGCACTGGGAAGCGCACCGGCTGCCTGAAAATCTGCCATTGTACGACTATGCCCCGGACGTGCGCGTGGTCGGGGAGTACGTGTATTTTTCCGCCTCCAAAAAGGGCGAGGTCTGCAATTTTTACCGGACAAAGGACATCATCAATGGGCCGTACGAGGAGATTCCGGGGACATTTGATTTCTGGGATCCGAACCTGTTCTGTGACGACGACAGCAGGATCTATTTTTACTGGGGCTGTTCGAACATCACGCCGCTGTGGGGCGTGGAGCTGGAACCGGAAACCATGCGGCAGAAGACAGAGCGGATCGTGTTAATTGAAGGGGACAGTTACGAGAGAGGTTATGAGCGCATGGGCGTGGACAACTGCGAGTTTCCGCGCAGCGAGGAGGAAGTGGAGCAGATGTTTCAGGGTTTTCTGAAACAGAGCGGTACGCCGGTGGAGCAGCTTCCCCAACAGTACATTCCGCAGATCAGAGGCATGTTCACACGCAGGCCTTTTATCGAAGGACCGTGGATGAGTAAGCACGACGGGAAGTATTATCTGCAGTACGCATGCCCCGGCGCGGAGTACAATGTCTACGCGGACGGCGTCTATGTGGGCGATTCGCCGCTCGGACCGTTCACGCTGGCGGCGAACAACCCGTACTCGTATCACCCGGGCGGTTTTATGCCGGGCGCGGGGCACGGTTCCACGATGCGGGACAAAAATGGAAACCTCTGGCACACGTCGACGATGCGCATCAGTGTCAACCACCAGTTCGAGCGGCGTGTGGGAATCTGGCCTGCGGGTTTTGATGATGAAGGCGAACTCTTCTGCAACCAGAATTACGGCGACTGGCCGGTGGCGGTGGATGAGAACGGCAGTGACCCATGGCGTGAGCCGCAGTGGTATCTGCTGAATTACAAAAAGCCTGTGACAGCGTCCTCCTGTGCGGAGGGCAGCGAACCGGGCATGGCGGTGAATGAGGATGCAAAGACGTGGTGGCGGGCGGCTTCTGCGGAGCGCGGACAGTGGCTTGCTGTCGATCTGGAAAAAGAGATGGATGTCCGGGCAGTTCAGATCAATTTTGCGGATGACCAGCTTCCGATCGCGTCTCCGGGAAAAATACAGGGTTCGTTAACACAGCCAAGATATATCGAGGAGCGGGATCACGTGACCCGGTGGATTCTGGAGGGCTCACTGGACGGGACGGACTATTTTGTGATCGAGGATAAGTCGGAGGCCATGACGGATCTGCCGCACGATCTGATTGTCAGGGAGGAAGGCATCCGGATGCGCTATGTGAAGCTGACGATCCTACAGATTCCCTACGATGTGACGCCGTGTATTTCCGGGCTGAGGGTATTCGGCATCGGTGACGGCGAGAAGCCGCAGGTTCCGGGATACAGCGCGCACAGAAGCGAAGATCGGCTGGATCTGCTGGTGGACGTTGATAATACGGCGGATGCCACAGGCTATAACATTTTATGGGGACATGCGGCGGATAAGCTGTATCACAGCTATCAGGTTTATCAGGGCGATGGTGCGCAGACATATAAAAGAATCGGCGCGCTGGTGAAGGCGCAGGATTATTTTGTGCGTGTCGATGCATTTAATGAGAATGGGATTACCCATGGAAAGGCGACAAAATTATGAGAGCCATCAATTTAAAGACGGAGCATCTGACAGACCCTATCGGGATCGATATCGCAAATCCGTATCTGTCGTGGACGTGTGAGGACGGAATCACACAGACGGCTTATGAGATCGAGGCTGTGGAAGACGGAAATCTGCTGTGGGGCAGCGGCAAAGTATCCGGTTCGCAGATGCATGCCGTTTTGGAAAAAGAGCTGCAGAGCAGACAGCGCGTCAGCTGGCGGGTACGCCTCTGGGACGAGGAGGGGCGCGAGGGCGCATGGAGTGCGCCTGCCCTCTTTGAGACAGGTATTATGGATAAAGCACTGTTTAAAGCAGTGTGGATCAACCCGGAGCTTGTCTGCGACCCCGAAGTCCACAAGCCTGCAAGCTACCTGAAAAAACATTTTCATGCCGCAAAGGGAGCGGCGGCAAGGCTTTACATCACCTGCCACGGACTGTACGAGGCGTATATCAACGGAAAACGCGTCGGTGAATTTGTCCTTGCCCCCGGCTGTTACAATTATGACAAAAAGGTGGCATATCAGACGTATGATGTCACAGATCTGATCCAGGACGGGGAAAATGTGGCAGAGGTCATTCTCGGGGACGGCTGGTACCGGAGCGTGTCGGGAGTCGACGGGGACCGAAATCTCTACGGAACAGACGTGGCGCTCTTTTTTCAGTTGGAAATCGACAAAAATGTCGTGTGTGTTTCCGACGGGAGCTGGACTGCGTCACAGTCAGGTCCGATCCGCGAGAACGATATGCAGCAGGGCGAGCTGGTTGATGCCCGGATGGAGGAGATTGAGGATTATCATGAAGTCAGGGTTGAGGATTTCGGGGTGGAAACCCTGGCCTGTTCCAACTGCATGCCTGTTGCGGAGATGGAGCATTTCACAGGGAAATGCATCACGACGCCAAACGGGGAAACAGTCATTGATTACGGGCAGAACATGGCGGGATATATCTCATTCCGCTTAAAGGCGCACGCAGGACAGACGATCGTGCTGACCCATGGCGAGACCCTGGACGAGAACGGCAATTTTACACAGGAGAATTTTCAGGACCGTAAACGTCACAAGGAGGGCGGAACCAGGCAGCAGGTGGTTTATACCTGCAGGGAAGGTTTCAATGAGTACAAGGCGAAATTTACAATCTGGGGATTCCGTTACGCGAAAGTGGAGACGGACATTGACCTCCATGATGCAGAGTTCACTGCGATTGCAGTATATTCACAAATGCAGGAGTTGGGAACGTTCAAGTGCTCCAACGCCGATGTGAATCAGCTGGTGCACAACAGTATCTGGAGCCAGAAGTCCAATTTCTGCGATGTGCCGACAGACTGTCCCACGAGGGAGCGCGCGGCGTGGACAGGCGATATGGGTGTCTTTGCGGCGGCAGGACTGTATCTGGAGGACTGTTATCCGGTGATTCGCAAGTGGCTGGCAGAATGCCGCCTGACACAGCATGAGGACGGAAAGCTGAGCAATATCTCTCCGCGGAACAATAACCCGAGCTTTTTCTCAGGACTGCTTGCCGGTTCCGTGGGCTGGGGCGACGCATGCATCATTGTGCCGTATGTGCTTTACCAGCGGTACGGGGACGTGCGGATCCTGGAAGAAAATTACGCGATGATGCAGAAGTGGTATGCCTTTCTGGAAAGGCGTGCGAAGGATAATCCGGAGGACGCTGCGGAACTGATGAAACAGAATCCATATCGTGATCATACCATCGAGACGGGGGTGGATTACGGCGAGTGGTGCGAGCCGGATGTCGACAGCACCTCTGCAATGCGGACGCCGCAGCAAAAGGTTGCCACCGCATATTTTGCGCGCTCGGGGCAGATGCTTGCGGAGATTGCGCAGATTCTGGGAAACCCGGAGGATGCAGAGCATTACCGCACAATGGCGGAAAATGCAGGGAAAGCGTTCCGCTATATTGCGGTGCAGGACGGCAGGATTCTCTCCGACCGTCAGGCGGAGTACGTGCGCGCGATCACATTTGAACTGCTGACGGAGGAAGAGAAACGGCAGGCGGCGGATGACCTGAACCGTCTGGTGCAGCAGAACGATTACCATCTCAATACAGGATTTCTCTCGACGCCGCACCTGTGCGCGGTGCTCGCGGATCATGGGTATGTAGAGACAGCGTACCGGCTGCTCCTTCAGGACACGATGCCGGGCTGGCTCTATCAGGTGAAAAAAGGCGCCACGACCATCTGGGAGACATGGGACGGGATCAACGAGGAGGGCGTACCCTCTGCCTCCTTAAACCACTATTCCAAGGGTGCGGTCACGGGCTGGCTTTTTGAGGGTGTGTGCGGGATCCATCTCGTGGGTGGCAGGATCGAGATAAAGCCGCAGCCATGCAGCATGTTGGATTACGCGAAGGCTGTGTACCATTCGCCGGTCGGGGATATCGAGAGCGGCTGGCACTGCGACGAGGGCGGAAAGTTTTCATATGAGTTTGTCATTCCGGCAAATACCAGTGCGGACATTATTCTGCCTGACGGGAGAAAAGAGCGGGTTGCAGCCGGAAGGCATCGTTTTTGAGTTTCCGGATCCCGCGCCTGGATGACGGAACATTTGAAAAAGTATGGGCGGGCAGGGAAGACATTCCTGCCCGCCGCGCACCCCGCATGTCGCCTTTGCGGTATACTTCCTCAGCATGGGGCTTGTCAGTCCGACAGGCCCTTTGCTATATGCATGGAAAATGTAATGATGCAATGTATGGCAATTACTGCGGCATGTGCGCCGTTAGCTTCAAAGGAGGCAAGTACTTTTTCAAATTCCTGAATTCCTTCTGATTCAATTTTTTCCAATAGATCGTAACAGTTCTCATAGTGTTTATAAAAAGTTCCACGATTGATCTCTGTCTTGTCGCAGGCTGTGAATAAGGAGTTTCTATTGATAAATTTCTTTTATTTAAGATGAGGGTGTGCTATAATACGACCATGAAGGAATATAGTGATATCGGGTCGACAGAATCAGCAAATCAACGGTGAGGGAGAGGACAGATATGGAGAACAGGGAACTGATCCGACTGGCATTGGAGGCAAGAGAGATGGCTTACGTGCCATATTCAAAATACATGGTCGGTGCGGCGCTTCTGACAAAGCAGGGGCGGGTTTACAAGGGTTGTAACATTGAAAATGCCGCCTACACGCCGACAAACTGTGCGGAGCGGACGGCATTTTTTAAGGCGGTGAGCGAGGGGGAGCGCGCGTTTGAGGCGATCGCGATCGTCGGCGGCTATCGGGGCGCGCCGACAAGCTACGCCTATCCCTGCGGGGTGTGCAGGCAGGTCATGATGGAATTCTGTGATCCCGCAGAATTTCGGATCATTACGGCGGTCTCGGAGGAGCAGTATGTGGAGCGGACGCTCGCAGAACTGCTGCCCGAGGGATTCGGACCGGATAATCTGTGATCCGGAGATCGAGTAGGGGAGTGGCTTTTTCCCCTGCTCGTGCGCGACCCGTGCGCCGCCTTAGCGGCATATTTCATCTGCACGGGTCTGTGCATAAAAAAACTCGATTTGGAGGAAAATATGGAGATCACAATATTATTCTTAATATTCGCTGCCGTTTTTTTATACGTGATGATCCGGGGGGCTGTGGAGGAGAAGCGCCGCAGGAAAAAATACCGCAGCCAGCTCAAAGAGCTTTACGGCAGTTTCCCGGACAGGACTTACAGTGCGGAGGAGCTTGACAGGATCTCGCGTTATTACTGGCACACGCGTGATGAAAAATGCAGTATTGGGAATGACATTGACGAGATCACCTGGAATGACCTGTCCATGGACAATATCTTTGCGCGCATGAATTTCACACAGTCCTCGTCGGGAGAGGAGTATCTCTATGCGATGCTGCGCTGCCCTGCTGTGGATGACAGAGACGGCAGACAGGAGAAAATGGAAGCGCATATCCGCTATATGATGGAGAACGAGAAGGAGAGGCTTGACACGATGATGTCCCTCAAAGATCTGGGGCACACAGGAAAATACGCGCTCTTTGACTATCTCGATTATCTTGATGAGCTGGGCGTGCGCGGAAACGGGATGCATTACGGCTGTATCCTGCTGCTGCTTGTGTCGGTCGCGGTGCTTTTTGTGCGGACTTCGCTGGGCGTACCGATGCTGATCGCGGCAGCATGTTTTAATATCGTGACTTATATGAAGGAGAAAGGGATCGCGGCACCTTACGTGACGACATTTTCCTATATCACGCGCATGCTCCGCTGTGCCGACGACATCATCAAGCATGATTATGGTCCGGAGATGGGCGATTATGTTTCAACGCTGAGATCGGAGCGGGGAAGCTTTAAGGACTTTGAGAAAAACTCGGGGATGGTGCTGAAAATGAATGCCTCCACCGGGAATATTGATGAACTGCTGTTTGATTATATCAAGATGCTGACACATATCGACCTGATCCGGTTTAACAAAATGCTCAACATCGTTCATCAGAACAGGCGGGAGATCATCGGGCTTGCCGGGGATATCGGCTATATAGATGCCGTGATCTCCATCGGATATTTCAGGGCGGCGCTCCCCTATTATACGACGCCGTTCCTGCAGACTGGCTGTGACAGCCGCTTTGTGATCAGCGAGGGATTTCACCCCTGTATCGACGAGCCTGTGGCAAACAGCTTTTCACAGCGCCGGGGAATGATCATCACAGGCTCGAATGCATCGGGCAAATCCACCTTCTTGAAAATGACGGCGATCAATGCCATTCTGGCGCAGACGATCCATACCTGCGCGGCAAAAATGTACAAGGGCAATTATTACAGGATCTATTCTTCCATGTCACTGCGGGATAACCTTGACAGCGGCGAGAGCTACTATATCGTGGAGATCAAAGCGCTCAAGCGCATCATGGATGCGGCGTGCGCGAAGGATGACACCCCCCTTTTGTGTTTTGTGGATGAGGTGCTTCGGGGCACCAATACGGTGGAGCGCATCGCCGCGTCGACACAGATCTTAGAGCGGCTGTCACAGCAGGGGATCCGCTGTTTCGCGGCGACGCATGACATCGAGCTGACGCATCTGCTCGAGCGGCATTATGACAATTATCATTTTGAGGAGGAGGTCAAAAACGATGATGTACTTTTCTCATACAGGCTCCTTGAGGGAAGGGCGCATACCAGGAACGCGATAAAGCTCCTGGAGATCATCGGATTCTCAAAGGAGATCATCAGAAGGGCGGACGACATGGCAAGGGCGTTTCTGGCAGAGGGTGAATGGTCTGCTGATTAAGTGATTTGTGGAGGGGATATGAAAACAGTACTGTCAAAATATCTAAGACCTTACTATGGACGGATGCTGCTGGGATTTTCCATCAAATTTATCGGGACGATCATGGATCTGTGTCTGCCCTGGATCCTGGCGTATATGATCGATACCGTGATCCCGCAGGGCAGACGCAACGCTGTTTTTGTATGGGGATTCGTGATGCTGGTCTGTTCGGTGCTCGCACTCTCATTCAATGTCATAGCGAACCGCATGGCGTCCAGGGTGGCAAGGGATACGACGGAAACGATACGCCATGACTTGTTCGTGAAGGTCATGTGGCTCTCCAATGCGAGGACGGACGATCTCACAAAGCCGTCCCTAATCTCAAGGCTCACGACAGATACCTACAATATCCAGCAGATGCTGGGGCGGGTGCAGCGGCTTGGCGTGCGGGCGCCGATCCTGGTGATCGGCGGTATCCTCGTGACGCTGACGCTCGATCCGGTCCTGACGCTTGTGCTGGTCTCGGTGATGCCCGTCACAGCGTTTGTCACTTACTATTTTTCCAGAAAAAGTATTCCCATGTACAATGCATTGCAGAGGGCTGTCGATCAGTTCGTGCGCCTGCTGCGGGAGGATATCGCAGGGATCCGCGTGATCAAAGCGCTCTCAAAGACGGACTGCGAAGCACAGAAATACGATACACTGAACCAAAAGGTGGTCACGCTGGAGCGAAAGGCAGATATCACGATGGCTGTCGTCAATCCGGCCACAAACCTGTTTCTGAATCTCGGACTGGTGTTTGTCGTGATCGTCGGCGCGTACAGGGTGAACCAGGGAACCTCCGAGGTGGGCAAGATCCTCGCATTTCTTACATATTTTACAATCATATTAAATGCCATGATCAACATTTCAAAAATGTTTGTCATCATCTCCAGGGCAGTTGCCTCCGCAGACCGTATCATGGAAGTCATCGATGTGCCGGACAGAACGCAGTCCATGCAGTGTGAAAAGCGCGCGGAAGATGAGGCATATATCCGTTTTGAACATGTGACATTTTCCTATCGTCAGACGGAAGCAGAGCCAAATCTGGCGGATATCAGTTTTGCGCTGAAAAAAGGGGAGACGCTTGGCATCATCGGCGCGACCGGATCGGGGAAGAGCACGCTTGCCGCGCTGCTGATGCGCTTTTATGAGATCGATCAGGGAAAGATCTATATAGAGGGCGAGGATATCCGCACCATGCCGGCTGGCAGGCTCAGGGAAAGGTTCGGCGTGGTCTTTCAGAATGACACGATCTTTGCGGACTCTATTGCGGAGAATGTCCGTATGGGACGGACACTGTCAGATGAGGACATCAGAAATGCGATCGCGCACGCGCAGGCAAAAGAGTTTGTCGAGGAAGCGGGACGGGGGTACGATGATCAGATCAATATCCGCGGAGCCAATCTGAGCGGCGGGCAGAAACAGCGCATACTGATCGCGAGGGCACTGGCGGCAAAGCCGGATATCCTGATCCTGGACGATTCCTCGAGCGCACTGGATTATAAGACGGATGCCGCCCTGCGCCATGAGCTGTCGGCGCACTTTGCGGACACGACGAAGCTGATCATCGCACAGCGTGTCAGTTCGATACTGCACGCAGATCACATCATGGTGCTCGAGGACGGGAAGATGATCGGGTACGGGACGCACGAGGAGCTTCTGGAGCACTGCGAAGTGTACAGGGAGATCCGTGATTCGCAGATGTAACAGTGATTTGGATTTGTCGGAGGTAAGTTATGGCGGAAGGGCAGAAAAAGTATGAGAAACCAAAGAACCGCAAAAAGACGATTTTGCGGCTTGGCGGTTACATGATACAGTACAGGTATCTGGTACTGCTGGCACTTATCCTGACAGTGGGAAGCAACCTGCTGGCGCTGGTGGGACCGATGCTCTCAGGCTATGCGATCGATGCCATCGAGCCGGGCGTCGGAAAAGTGGATTTTTCGCGCGTGTTTTATTATGTGGGGCTCATGGTGGTCTTTTATGTGATCTCTTCGATCTTATCGTATATCCTGTCGGTGCTGATGATCCATATCAGCCGCAAGGTCGTATATCAGATGAGGGAGGACGTCTTCACACATTTGCTGGCGCTTCCGGTCGGGTATTTTGACACCCACCAGACAGGGGATATCATCAGCCGGATCTCGTATGACATTGATACGGTCAACGCTTCACTCACAAATGACCTGGTTCAGATCCTCACCACGCTGATCACTGTGGCCGGGGCGTTTGCCATGATGGTCGTCATCTCGCCAAAGCTGGTGCTGATCTTCGCCTTTACAGTGCCGTTGTCCGTCCTGCTGACAAAGTTCATCACGGGAAAGACGCGCCCGCTGTTTCGTATGCGGTCGCGCAGGCTGGGTGAACTGAACGGTTTTGTGGAGGAGATGATCTCAGGGCAGAAGACGCTCAAAGCGTATCATCAGGAAGAAAACACGATCCATAAGTTTGACGGCAAAAATGAGGAGGCTGTGGAGGCGTATTACAGGGCAGAGTATTACGGGAGTGTCGTCGGTCCTGCGGTGAATTTTGTCAATAATCTATCCCTTGCGCTGGTGAGCATGTTCGGGGCGCTGCTGTTCCTGGCTGGACAGATGCGCATTGGCAGTATTTCTTCTTTTATATTATACTCCAGAAAATTTTCCGGGCCGATCAACGAGGCGGCGAATATCATGAGCGAGCTGCAGTCCGCGCTCGCCGCCGCGGAGCGTGTGTTTCATATGCTCGATGAGCCGACGGAAGCCGCGGACCGTACAGCCGCGTTGGAACTTGAAGCCGTCGAGGGCGATGTGGTGTTAGAAAATGTGTGCTTTGGATATAAGAAGGACCAGCAGATTATCAGGAATCTGAACCTGCACGCTGCATCGGGAAAGCTGGTGGCGGTCGTGGGACCGACCGGAGCCGGCAAGACGACGCTGATCAATCTGCTGATGCGCTTTTATGATGTGGACACCGGCAGGATCTGTGTGGACGGTCACGATATCTGCGATGTGACGCGCGCAGGCCTGCGCAGGGCGTACGCCATGGTTCTGCAGGACACGTGGCTCTTTGAGGGGACGGTCTTTGACAACATCGCATACGGCAGGCAGGGCGCGACATTGGAGGAAGTGACGGCCGCCGCCAAAGCAGCCAGGATTCATTCGTACATCAGGCGGCTGCCGCAGGGCTATGACACGGTGCTCACGGATGAGGGAACCAACATCTCAAAGGGGCAGAAGCAGCTGCTCACGATCGCGAGGGCGATGCTGCTGGACGCACCGATGCTCATTCTCGACGAGGCGACTTCCAACGTCGACACGAGGACGGAACAGCAGATCCAGCAGGCGATGCGGAAACTGATGGAGCACAAGACCTGTTTTGTCATCGCCCACAGGCTCTCGACCATTCAGAACGCGGACGTGATCCTGGTGGTGAACCATGGAGAGATCGTGGAGCAGGGGACGCACGGGGAGCTGATGGAGCGGGAAGGATTTTATTACCAGATGTATCGGGCACAGTTTGAGTAAGGGCAGGCGGGAAATATGCTATACTCAAGGTACAGGTTATTTTTGAATAGTTCCTTATGGCAGGGAGGTGCAGATACATGTACTATGAGCGTATATTGGAACAGACGATCGCAAAAACGAGCAGGACATTTCCCGTTGTGCTCGTGACAGGACCGCATCAGGTCGGCAAAACAACGCTTCTGACGAAAATGGCAGCCCCGGATCGAACGGTCGTCTCGCTGGATAATCCGACAATACGGGGGCTGGCGAAGGAGGATCCAGGACTTTTTCTGCAGAGATATAAGCCGCCTGTGCTGATCGATGAAGTCCAGTATGCTCCTGAATTGTTCGTCTATATTAAAATGTATGTAGACGAGCATAAGAATAACGGCGATTTCTGGCTGACAGGATCGCAGGCGTTTCATATGATGGAGAACGTCACGGAATCGCTTGCCGGAAGAGTGGGGATTGTCCGCTTGAGTGGCCTGTCCAATGCGGAGGTGCAGCAGACCTTTCACGGAAAGTTTGTTGTTGATATGGAACATCTGATGAGACGAAGAGAAGAGAGTATGGCGATGGATGCCAGGGACATTTTTCAGCGGATCTACAGGGGATCCATGCCGCGGTTATATGAAGATCCAGAAATCGATCTTGAACAGTATTATGAATCATATATTGATACGTATGTCACGAGAGATATCAAAGAACTCACCAAGGTTGCAGATGAGATGCTTTTTTTGAATTTTGTCCGCGCCGTTGCGGCGAGGACAGCTTCCAATGTCAATTATACAGAGCTGGCAGATGAGATGGAGATCTCTTCGGTTACGGCGAAACAATGGCTGTCACTTCTGGTGACTTCCGGACTTGTCCTGCTGATACAGCCATATTCCAACAATGCGCTTCACAGATCGATCTGCTGATCTATCAAAATGCAACTTTGTATCCGATTGAGATCAAGAAAAGCACACAGCCCAAAAATGCAGCCAAAAACTTTTCTGTGCTGAAAAAGCTTGCAGATACAGGCAATGGGCAGAAAGCACTGGCAGGAAACGGTGCGGTGGTCTGCCTTGCCCCGGACGTGATCCCGATCGATGGCATGAACTGTTATGTGCCAGCGTGGATCATATGATATCAGCACATCAGTCATGCCGCTCCTGCACATCGTCATATGTCTCGCAAAAGCGCGCTGAAAAAGAGGGCTCTTCGCCGCCTGCATACAGGTGTGAGATATCCCCGAAACTGCTTACGCGGAAAATGGCAGTCCCTTCCCTGCGTTCTTCCGTGTTGACCGTGGTGACGGATGTGGGCGCGGCTGCCGTGTGATGCCACAAGATCATAGGGGAAATGTTCATGAGATGGCTTAAGAGCACACATTCCACTCCGAAGTGGCAGAAGAATGCAAGCGTATCGCGGTTTGGCTTTTCTGTGCGATAGACGCCCGATTCCCGGACATAGCCGTGTTCTGCCAGCAGTCTGTCAAAGCCGTCGGTCACCCATTGATATTCCCTGCCGACATTTCCCTCCTCCATGGCTGGATGCGTCCGCCACAGGTCCCGGTCATAAAAACAGGGCTCACCGGTCCAGTCTGCGGGGAGCCAGTCCCATGCGATCGTGCGTCCGCAAGCCACATCGGGGCGTCTGATCGAAGGCGCAAATTCCCGGAGCCACTCGTGGGTGACAGCGGTGTGGTTCATTTTTTCCAAGGTGCAGGACGCCGTGGCTTTGGCGCGTCCAAGCGGCGACACATAAAAGTCCCGGATGTCCATTTGGCAGATCCGTTCTGCCAGCAGTCTGGCTTCCCGCCAGCCCTTTTCGGTCAGCGTATCGTTTTCATAATCCGGGTCGCCGTGGCGTATGATCAATAATCTCATAAGTCCTCCTTAGGATCTGTAGAAAAATAACTGCAGCTTCTTAGCTTTATATGTTTTACATATCTATCTCAGTTTATTTTATCACAGACAGGAAAAAATGAAAAGAAAGAATCATGTCCATATGGCAGGTAAAAATCCATGTAAAAATTGTAAAATTCATCTAACAATGCACACAATTATGTGATATAATAAATATATTATATCACATTCACTGTAAATATAGACAATTTGCAGCATAGAATGCCACTGGTGTACCAATTAATATAATGATTATGGCAAAGGAGAAGAATACATGAGCAATCAATTAGTATGGCAGGATCGGTATAATCTGGGTGTAGAGGTTATTGACAAAGAACATAAGAAATTGTTCAGCATTCTAAATAAGCTGTTCGATTTTGGGAAACAGGAAGAGAAAAGTCAATGGGTCTGTCAGGAAGCGATCAAGTACTTCCAGGATCATGCGATCAAGCATTTCGCAGACGAAGAGGCGTATATGT
>VSNO01000082.1 GCA_009774375.1 Lachnospiraceae bacterium | reverse complement strand
ACACGATCGATACTGTGGTGACCAGTTTAGAACCTTTTCGAAAATGCATGATCGCTCCCAACCTTTCTTTCAACAGTCCTACACTCTCATTGAGCGTAACAGAAACCGGAAGATCCCTGCCGCCCCCGCCTGCTGCCATTGCCCGAAACAACGTATCCCCATAGGCGCGCCGTCCCTCCTCCCCAAGTGAACGGATCAGCGCCTCGTCACAGGAAAACTCGCAGGCGCGGTTGATCTCCCGCCCCATCAGCCAGACCAGCGGATTGAACCAGTGCAGGCAGACTGTAAGCTGCACCAGCCATTTGTAAAACATGTCTTTTCTTTTGTAATGGATCAGTTCATGCTGGACGGTGTATGTAAAATCCTCCTCCGGAAGATCCGCTGCCGGCAGGACGATACAGGGACGGAAAAATCCGGTCAGCAGCGGCGACGGCACCTGACTGTTGACATACAGCTCCACCGGACGCCTCACTCCGACACGCTCCGCGATCTGCGCCAGTCTGTCCAGCAGAACGGTATCCGAAACTTCCGCGTGCCCAGCCCTGATATACTTCACAAAACCCTGATACAGGGTGATCCTGCGCAGCAGCAGGAGCAGGGCGATCATCAGCCATGGAATCCACAGATCCTGTAATAGCTTCCCTTTCATGTCTCCTATCGAGATCTCCCTGACAGGCGCCCTGCTGCCATTCTGACCGGATTCCTGATACTGCAGGACAATATCTTCTTTCTGCATGGGAGCCTGCGCGGATCCGTGCGCCGTCCCGGAATCAGCCGTCTGTTGGAGCACAGTCTGCCCTGCCTGCTCCAGCCGATTCATACCAGAGAAAAATGTCCCGACAATACTCACTTCCGGTGCAGCCGGGATCATCAGGCGGGCGATCACGACCAGCCAGATATAATACTGCCACTGTCTGCTGAATCGGTTCCGAAACAGGGGCTTGCACAGCAGTAAGATCAGGATCAGCAAAGAACCTGACAGCGACAGCGAAAAGACGATTTTCATCAATACATTCATCTGCCGTCACGCTCCTTCTCCCAGAACTTCCGCAGCTCCTCATAGTCGTCTGCGGAGAGCATCTCCCGCTGGATCAGCGTTGCCACCAGTCCCTTCGCGTTTCCCTCGTAAAGCTTGTTGAGCAGCGTCTGCGCCTGCGCCGCCTGATAGTCGGACTCGGACACGACAGCCGTGTATTCATTGCGCCGCCCGATCTTGCTGGTCTTTAGTAACCCTTTCTCCACCAGCCGTGTCAGCAGTGTGATGACAGTATTCTTCTGCCACGTGCGCCCGGCCTTCACCAGATCCTCCATGATCTGCGCATAGAGCGCACTGCCGCCGTTTGCCCACACGATCTTCATCAATTCCAGCTCAGAATCAGAAACCTGTTGTATCATGATCATCTCCTCCTTCTTTTTCTACAGATCCTGTTATGCATATATGGACGACCTTCACAGACACGCATTATGATAACAGTCTGTAGTCTTAATTCTAAGATAACACGCTGTAGTCCATTTGTCAACCCGGATTAAAAATTTCAATGGGACTAAATAGATTTTCCCTGCACCGATGAACCGGTACACAATTCTAAGGGACTGTTAGAGAATGAATCTTCAATGGAAAGCATACTTGACATTTCCCGCGGCCATGCTATAATAGCCTTATGGAAAGTAAACTTTCCAATCGTGTTTTCCAATCAAGTTTTCAGAAGGGAGGCAGCTATGAAGAACCGACTTGAAGAATTGCGGAAACAGCGGGGGATCAGGCAGGAGGATCTCGCCAATACATTGGAAGTGTCACGGCAGACGATCGGTTCCCTGGAAAACGGGCGGTACAACCCTTCTATTCAACTGGCATTTAAGATCGCCCGTTACTTTGATATGAGCATTGAGGAAATATTTATATACGAGGAGGATTAATTGATGAAAAAAAGAATTTCTATTGTTATGACCGCTGCAGGCTTTGTCATCCTGCTCGGAGGATTGCTGACATATGGTCTGGGGATCCATGAGATCATCCCTGTACCGCGCCCTGACCTGATCGTGACAGGGACTTCCCTGATCGGGATTTTATTCATCATATCCGGGGCATGCGACCTGTTGGCAGGCAGATCCAGAGAAATGGAGATCGAGGAAAAAGATGAAAGAAACATAGCACTCAGCAATGCCGCAATGGCAAGCGGTTTTAAGGTGATGACTTTTACCATTTCGATCGCTGTCTTTGCACTGATCTTTACAGGATATATGACTGTGGTTCCCTGTTTCACGATCATCGGCGCTTTTACAGTCGGACAGTTTGTCTTTATCATACGGCTCTGGTATCTGCAGAAAACGATGTGACGTGCCGCGGATCTTCCTATACACAGGGCGCTGGGAAATGATCCGGACTTCATTTCCCAGCGCCCTGTATTTTTCTTTGCAAAACCGGACATTTCTCAATCCAGAAGCTTCTCATATGTCGTATCCAACGCATCCCGGATCGCCCGAAGCTGTTGGATCTGTATATGCTGGATCCCCCTCTCTATCTTTACCAGACATTCCCTCGTGATCGGAATCCCCTGCAGATTCATCATCCGCACAAGCTCTACCTGCCTGATTCCTCTTGATTTTCTGATCTTTCTGATATTATGCCCGATCGTCCCTGCTTGATCCTGTTTAATCTTCTGTTCCGTTCTATCACACCCTCTGAACCTGAATCAGTCCATTTTTTGTCTATTTTATACAATGATTATATTATAATGGGACTGAAAATAGTCCATTTGTAAAAAACATTCAACTATAAGTTTAACGATTATTTTTAAAACGAAATGTGCCACAGCAATATATGTATCAAAGTATCGTTATCTCTCCATGTTCCTTCTCAAATTCAGCGATATGCCTTTTCACAAGAACTTCCAACTCCCTGTTTGCCGAACGCGCGTCATACTCTGCAACATAGCGGAGCTTCTTCAATATCTCCTCATCTGTGCGGAATGTAAACTTTATGATCTTGTCTGTCATTTCAAAAAACTCCTTTTAATGACTTTTTGCCTTCATTATACCTTTAAATTGACGGCAAAGTTTAAGTTGACGGCATTCTGACGGCATATTATAATAGAGCATATGACGTGTATTATGATTGCAAACAGGAAAAACGCAAAAGACAGTGTTTTTCATATCTATTTGAGCCGCCTGGGCGGCATGGGGGATTCGTATGAAACAGAAAATATATATAACAGATGAAGAACGCAAAAAATGCCGCAAAGTCGCAGACGCCTTTGCGGAACTTGAAAATGAAGATATCGATATTGTTGTGGCAGACGCTGGAAGATATGGATTTGTAAGGCTCCTGTATTATGATGAAGCCTACGGTTTTGACAAGGCTGTCTGCTACACAGAGAGCACAGAACTGTTCGACGCGCTGTGGAAGGACTGGCTGAATGGACAGCTTTTTCAGATCGCATTGGAGAATCGGCCGCTGATGGATCTGGAATATGAAGATATCTTCAGGTCACTGCCCAAGCCCAAACAGGAAGAACTAATGAGCAAACGTCACTATTTCGCACAAAGATCAGGCATTTCCAATGCCTGATCTTCTGCCTTGCTGACCCTGTCAGCGCAGGGTTTGATCCCTTACCCGATCAGGCACTTCTTTCCCTGAAACGCGAACCCGTATTTGCGGATCCGCTCCGGCGCGATACCCTCCGCTGTAAGCCCTGCCTCGTACTGTTTTTCCTCGATCTGGGCATGGGCATTGGCGAGCGTCTCCTCGAGCGTCTTTTCCCTGTAGGACTTGAATACTTTGAATTCTATGATGTAGGCGCAGTCTTTCTCCCTGTCTCTGGGTTTCAGCATCACATCGTACCGTCCCAGGCCGCTCTCACGGTTCGATGTGATCTCATACCTGCCGGCAAGCTCCACCATCAGCCCCAGCACAAAACCGTGGTAAAACCGCTCCGGCGCATCGTCGTCGGATACGCCCTGCGCGATGTCAAAGCTCGAGAAGCTGTACAGGGCGATCTTATTCATGTAATCGTTCATCGCGTCCACATTGTTGGTCAGGAGCGCCTCGATGAAATTGTTGTATGCCGTGCCGGCATTGCCGCCAAACCAGCGCTTTACCATCCTGCGGAACATCTGGCGCACCTCATGGTTGGTCAGTGCGAGCGTATACCAGACATTATCCTGTACCAAACCGTCCCCGCACTCTTCCGGCTCCGTTTTCAGCACGCGCAGATACCCCGTCGCCAGCAGCAGGCTCCAGACCGCGTTTTCGTCATATTCCAGCTGGTTGAACACGATCTGCTCGTCGATCTCTGCACGGAAGCTCTTCCCCTGAAGCAGCGCCTCCATCGTCCGTTTGACGCCGGCACTGCCCCGCTGCACCAGGGAATTCACAAGACCGTTTCCGCTCGTGTTGATCCAGTACGCATCGTACCTCCCCTTTTCCCTGATAAATGACGCGATCGACCACGGATTATAGATATCCGTATATCTGCCAAATGTAAAACCGTCATACCATCTCTTGACATTCTCTTTGTGGCCGCCGAGCCCCATATCGTCAAGCGTCCGGAAGACCTCCTCCTCCGTGAAGCCAAAGGCTGTCGCATACGCGTCCGACGTCGTCGCGATGACCTCCAGATTGTTGAGGTCGGAAAAGATACTCTCCTTCGAGATCCTCGTGATCCCCGTGATGATGCCGCGGCAGAGACAGCGGTTGGTCTTAAACGTGCTGTTGAAGAAGCTCCTCAGAAAATCGGCCGCTTCATTCCAGTAGCCTGATAGCCAGGCCTCCTGCATCGGAGTATCGTACTCATCGAGAATGATGATGACATCCTTTCCATAAAAACGCTGCATGAAATTAGCCATCGAACGGACAGCATCCGCCGCGACTCTGGCATCCATTCCCGGTTTTATATTCTCATAGTACTCCCGCTCATTTCCGCTCAGCAGGTCTCCCTCGAGCAGGTATCTGTTCTGTTCGTACAGATCCGCGATCGTCTTTGTGACCGTGTACTCCATATCCGCATATTTCCCTGCCTTGATCCCCGCAAAGCTCATAAAGATCACCGGGAACGTGCCCTGCAGTTCCCTGTACTTTTCCTCCGACCAGATGGAAAGCCCTTCGAACAGATCGCTTCTCCCCGCATATTGATCTGAAAAAAAGCACTCGAGCATGCTCATGTTGAGCGTCTTGCCAAAACGGCGCGGGCGGGTGATGAGTGTCACGTCCGAACCGTTCTCCCACCACTCTCTGATAAAATCTGTCTTGTCGATGTAAAACTGTTCCTGCTCCCTCAGTCTGTCATACCTTTGTATACCTATATTTACTAATGCATTTGCATTTCTGCCCATAACTGCACCTCCGGACCGTGATCATCCACTCTCAATGCGCTCTCCGCCACTCCTTAACCTGTTCCAGCCTCTTTTTAAAGTCCGCTTCTTTCCCCTGGCTGGTGGGCTTATAGTACTCCCTGTCTGCCAGCGAATCCGGCAGGCACTGCATATTGGTCAGCTTCTCCTGTGTGTCATGGGCATACTGGTAACCTTTTCCGTAATCCAGCTCCCCCATCAGCGCTGTGACAGCGTTGCGGATCACGAGCGGGACCGGTTCGGCAAGCTGCTCTACGGCATCTGTCTTCGCGTGCTCATAGGCCATGTAAAGCGCATTGGACTTCGGCGCGAGCGACATATAGACCACCGCCTGCGTCAGATGCACGGTGCACTCCGGCATTCCGATCAGATGACACGCCTGATACGCCGCCACCGCGATCTGGAGCGCCTGCGGGTCAGCAAGCCCGACGTCCTCGCTCGCAAAGCGCGTCACCCTGCGCGCGACATACAGCGGATCCTCCCCCGCCTCCAGCATCCGGGCAAGCCAGTATACAGCAGCATCCGGATCAGAATTCCGCATGGACTTGTGTAGCGCCGAGATCAGATTGTAGTGTTCCTCGCCCTTCTTGTCATACAACAGCGACTTCCTCGAAGTACACTGCTCCAGCGTCTCCACCGTGACTGTGACTGCTCCCCCCTCATCGATCTCACCGTTTAAGACAACCATCTCTAACGTCGACAGCGCGCTGCGCGCATCACCGTTCGCAAAATTTACGATCGCCCGGATCATCTCCTCCGAAATATGAACCTGCTGCATGCCAAAACCCCTGCTGTCCTGCAACGCACGGTTCAAAAGCCCGGTCAGTTCCTCCTCCGTGAGCGCATGCAGCACAAACACCTTGCACCTTGACAAAAGCGCGCTGTTGATCTCAAACGACGGATTCTCTGTCGTAGCGCCGATCAGGACAATGCTCCCCTTCTCCACAAATGGCAGAAACGCGTCCTGCTGTGCCTTGTTAAAGCGATGGATCTCATCCACAAAGACGATCGTCCGCTCGCCGAAACGGCGGTTTTGCTCCGCCTGCTCCATGACTGTGCGGATCTCCCTGATCCCGCTCGTCACTGCCGAGAAATCGATAAATGCGGATTTCGTCCTGCCCGCGATAATACGCGCAAGCGTCGTCTTTCCCACGCCGGGCGGTCCCCAGAAGATCATGGACGACACCTGGTCACTCTCGATCAGTCGGCGCAGCACCTTTCCCTTTCCGAGCAAATGTGTCTGCCCCGCGTATTCCTCCAGACTCCGCGGGCGCAGCCTCGCCGCCAATGGCTGCGGCATCTCCCTGTCAAACAATGTCATCTGTTCCATGCCCGTCATCCTCCCCCTCCACGCCTCTTTAATAATATACTATTTTATGAGCATCTCCTGTTCATACTCTCTCCCATTTACCAGAATGCATTGCTTCAGTTCTTCAAGCTCTTCACAACACATTTTTTCTAATTTCCTTCGCTTTTTTTCTTCCAAAACAAATCCTTCTCCTAACCTGCGAACCACATCGTAAGTCTCCTGATCCATCTTATACGGCTTTACACGTTTAAATACATTCTGTTTCATAAACTGAAAAATTCGTATTCCACCATAATCCAGATCACTCCAATGATAAAATTCAACTGTCGAATCTGCCGCTTCTTCAATCTGTTCCAGGAAACGCCGCTCTTTGGGCGATAAAAAACCATGTGTATAAATATATAAAACATCAGGCTGAAATTGCATCTGCTCATAATTTGCCTGATTTTCTATTGTCATAATCCGCTTTACAGCGTTCAATGACACGAGTCTGACATGGGATAACGTCTGGGCGTTCAACACCGTTCCATAGATCTGGACACTGGTATCAATATCCTCCCCACCCACATTGTATACAATCCCTCCCTTGAACTGTAGATTCTGGGAATACGTCACAATTCCATGCTCCATCAGTACGTCATCGTTCGTCATACTCTCGTCGGCCTTGTCAGAATACTTTCTTAAAATCGTAATAATCCTGTCCTCATAAACGTCCTCAAACACTTTGGAACCATTTAATATGTCACTGCTAAATTTCCTTTTCCATACATCCTTTTCCAACGATGCAATCGCATTCAAAATCTTAAAAATGTTTTCATCCATAACGTTCTTTTCTAGTGTCCCATTGAGCAGCCTGCGATAAGCATCCCTCTCATAGGCCGCAAGCCAGTCACACCTGGCATTTTCAATTAGTCCTGACAGATAGTTTTTTTTCTCCTCAATCAGTTTTCGCCAATTCACAACACCCTCATAATCACAAAGTCTGTCCATCTCCTTTACCGAAAAAGTAATTTCACTAATTTCCGTATTGACATTCGTCCTCTTAACTGTAATGAGCCCCTCTCTCTCAAGTTCATTTACCTGATCGATAAAATTCGCCCGGCCTCCCGCCATTTCCATCATTTCCCGAATCGTATCATTGACGTTAGCTGTAATGCCGCCATGCTTAAAGTGCCTTTGTTTTTCTTCATTCCCTTTACCTGCGCGCCAATCCTTCGTGTCCACTTTATTGATAATCCATTTCCCCACCGTCATCTGTTCCATGGTCATCATCCTCCTCCCCCTCCAGCATCTTCAGATAATTCCCCTTATCGATATGCATCATCGATATCTGGTTCTGGTATCTGCGGAATCCGTACACGCAATCGACATTCTGGATCAGCGACTGAAGCCGCTCGTCGGGCACGCAGACGATCAGCTGCAGGTCCATCTTCCGCGCATATTTCAGACAGACTGCACTGCGCTCCTGATCCATCTTGGAAAACGCCTCGTCCAAAAGCACTAATTTGATCTTGGAATCCCGGTTGCTCAGCGGGTTGTAGAGCATCGCAAAACCTGCGAGCAGTGCCACATACTTCGGGTTCTGTCCCTCGCCGCCGGAGTCGCGGCCCGCCATCTCGTCCACAAAATTCTCGCGTATGACTGTGCCGTTCTCGTCCGTCACCTGCTCGTACATGCTAAAGGACAGATAGTTCCTGTAGTCCGCAAACTCCTCCATGTCCCGCATGCGCTGTTCCCGCACTCTGCCGTCCTCCTCGCGGACCGGCATGAATTTGTCAGTCAGCAGCCTGATCTTCTGCTCGTATTTCTGATAAAACTCGTCCTCGCCAAGGCTGAGCTGTCCCTCGATCACATCCGCACCGACATTCTTGCTGTCGAGCTCCGGCGCCGTCAGCATCTCATAAAACTGCCCCTTCTCATCATGCGCCGGCTCGATCTTGATCTGGTACGTACTGTCCGCGAAATTTGTCTTGCGCAGCAGACGGTTGATATCGTATGTGTGCCGTTTTGCAGCTTTGATGTCACCGTGGATCGTGGCGATCACATTTTCGCGCAGGCTCCTGTATATGAGATCACACTGCCGTTCAAACTCGCGCTCATATTTCGGCTCATAGTCATTCTGATAATCCTGCAGCAGGCGTTCATACACAGTATTGTCCTTTTCCGCGCCGTTAAACCCGACCGACGGGTATTCCCTGTTAAAACGGTTTCTGGCACTCTGGAGCGTCTCCGTCTCCGCCTGCTCCTTCTCCTCCAAAACACTGATCTGCGCGGAAAGCCTGCTGCGGATCGCCTGACCGGAGCGCGTCCGCAGCTGCTCTGTGACCTCCGCCTCAATCCCTGCATCCGCCCTGTAACCGGTCTGCTTCTCTTCCAGCTCCGCGCGGAGCCTGTTTGCCTCACCTTCCTTCTGGCTCATCATCCGGGTGCGCTCATTGGTAAGGTTCTGATTCTGGCTCTGCTGTATCTTTTTGTCCTTTTTCTTCTCTTCCAGCCGGTCCTTCCGCTCCTGAAGCTCCCTGTACTCCCCTTCTCTGAGCCGCGCGATATCGGCTTTCAGTTTCACGATATTTCCCGTGACCTTATCCAGCTCCCTGCCCGCCTGCGACAGCCGCACGAAATACGCCGCATCGTTATCCAGCTGTTCAAAACCTCCTGCCGCCTTCAGACGCTCGATCGACTGCCGAATCTCCGCGCACGCCGTCTCCTGTCTTTGCAGCTTTTCCTGATATTCTGCCAGCTTTGCCTTCGATACCCTCGTCCCGATACACGCATATTTCTCATAGTCGTTTTTCCGAAGATGGCGGAAGATAAAATTGCTGTAGGAATAACAGTCCGGCGTGACACCGTCGCGGACGCGCTCCAGTTCCTCCACAGTATGGCATTTCCGGATCCGTCCCAGATATCGTTTCAGACACGCATCGACATATGGAATGTCCGTCTGGACCGCCTCATAAAGCGCATTGTCATCGACAGGACTGTCATTTCTCACAATGGCTTCTGTGTTGAGAAGGTCGACCTCCTCATACTTTTTCATCTCCCGGAAAAGCTCTGCCGCATCATGGGCATATTTGGGTTCGGTCACGAGCGACAGCTTCAGCCTGCCCATTCTGCCCTCGATGGCGTCCTTCCACTCCGCGTCCTCCACGTTGAACAGATCCGCGAACACGTTCACCCTGACCGTGCGCCCATAGCGGTCTGTCAGCCTGCGCTCGAGCGCCGCCCGCGCCTCCTTCAACACTGCCGGATATGGCTTTCTGTCATTCTGCAGGTCATCCACCAGACGCCCCAGCTCCTTGATCTCCTTTTCAAGATCGCGGCGCTGCTCATTGTACTCCTCGAGCACCTCGTCGATATTTCCGCGCGTATCCTGTATGCCCTTTCTGAGACTTTCGCATAACTCCGCATCGACTTTTCCCCCGCAGAATGCCTCGATCTTATTGAGCATCGGATTGCTGACGTAATCTGTGATCACAGGATCCTCCGCCCACCTTCGCAGTCCCCTTGTGACCTTCCGCCACTGCTCACTGTCCGCCGCGTACATTTTCTGGAGTGTCACAAGCTCCTCAAGCTGGCTCTCCTTCACCCCCAGGTCGCTCGACTGCAGATCCGCCAGAACCTGGATCAGTTCCTGCTCGATGTCCTCCAGCTCCGTGTCAAGCTTTGCCTTATCCGCCTCCAGACGCACCAGTTCCTCCGCAGCCGTCCGGATCCCTTCCTCGTCCGCAGCGATCTTGTCCTGCAGTTCCAGGACTTCGGTGCACCGTATCATGGCGCGGGACCGAATGATCCCGGCACTGACCTCAAGCCTTCTTTTTCCCGCCTCCTGCACTTCGGCCAGCAGCTCGATCCTATGGCGCATATCCTTGATCTTTTCCTGAATATCGCGGTAGGAACCGAGCTGCTCGCTGAGCTTTCCGATGATATCGCCCTCGTTCTTGGGAAACATGTAGTTCTTGATAAACTGCCCTGTGCCGTCTGTCATCCGGAGTGCGATGGCGCTCTTCTGCATCACCGTAAAACGCCTGCCGTCGATATAGCCCAGCAAGACATCGTAGAGCGCGTTGGTGTACGCTTCCTTGGAGGGATAGATGCGGTTGATGTCCCTGCCCCTGTTTTCGGCGCTGGCAGCGCGCTCCTCCACAAGCTTTCGGATCTCCTGATTGGTATAGGGATACCCGTCCGCCGTGAGATAGCCTGAATCCGGTATGCGTCCCGAGTGGCTGAAATAGATCATCTTCCTGATCTCGGAATCGCTTTTGCGCACCTCAAAAGCAAGCCCGGCGCAGCTGATCTGATGATTTCCCGTGTCCTCGATCTCGAGCACGATGCTTGAGCAGAAATCACACCCGCCGCGGTTTGCCGTGCCGTCCTTCTGCTCCCCCTTGAGATAGCTCAGGACACTCCGCCTGTTCCTGGCATCGTCCGCCGCCTTGTTCAGGAAACTGGACGAGATGCTTCCATATAAGATAACCTGTATGGCGTCCATCACCGTCGACTTTCCAGAGCCGCTCATACCGCTGAACAGATTGACATACTCATGAAACGTCAACACCTGATGCGTAATCCCGCCCCAGTTATTGAGGCACATCCTCGTAAATATCTTCTTTGCTTTCCTCACTTGTAAACTCCTCTATATCCTCAACAGCTCCGACAGCTTCACCATCGATCAGATCTTCCGCATCTCCCGGCGCATCCGCATAGCTTTTCACCAGCTCGCCAAGCTCCACGGACGAGCAGAAGATGTTGATCGTGCTGTAGATGTAGATCGGCGTATCGTCCTCGAGACTGCCGATCGCCCCCGGCAGCTCTATGATCTGATGTGTCTTGAGCATCGTCAGCGCGTCCTGCCACTCCTGTACTGTGAGTCTGCGCGCGAGCAGATTGGTACTGCTGCCGACCTCCCTGATCTCCTCAAGACTTGTGACGGTGGCGTTCAGCCCTTCTCCCATGATCTTATCCCTGTAGATCACTTTGAGAATGAGCATGATGCGCGTGGTGGTCAGTGTCATCCTGTCCACCGGCATTCCCTCGCCCCTGATGCGGAATATGTGCTCATGCGGATCGTGCACCAGCTCGCAGTCGAGCACCGACAGATAATCCGCGATAAATTCCCTGTGGTTCGCACAGATGCGGTACCGCGGATTGTCCCGCTGCACCAGCGTGACCGGATCACACTTTACCTGCAGGATACACGTCTGCCGGAACAGATCCTGTATCGTCTTTTTGATCCCAGCCGCCTCACTGGGCGACAGCTCCTCTATATATTCGATCATATATCCTCCGTTCATTCGCAGGCCGCAGATGAATCAATATACACTATTCTACGGCTGCCCAATGTCAATCCGCAGATCGGTAAACGTAAATCCATCCCCGCCCTGCAGTTCCCCGCCGAGCGCCACGGTGTCTTGCTGCTCTCCCACAGATTCCTGCCACAAAAACATCATTTTCTCCAGATCCTCCACGGACTGCACCGTATCCTTTGTCGTCCGGAACACGCCGTCCCTGACGTTCCTGTCGCGGAATTCCCTCAGCTGCCTCTTTGTGTACAGCGGTTTTGGCACAAAATCCGTGATCTGCTCCCGCTCCGCCTCCGTCTGCTCCCCGACCGCCAGCGGCTCAAAGCGGTGATCGGAAGCATCGCGCCGCCTGTACAGACTGTTATCGTCAAACATCTTAAACGGCGCTGTGAGGCAGATCCTGCTGCGCACCTGATCCAGTATGGCGTCCGGATCACCGCTTCTGTCGATCATCTGGATCAGGCGGACCACGCTGTCCTCCCCCGACGCCCCCTCCCGGAAAATGTACTGGATCCTGGCAAGTGCACGCTTTGCAAAGACTGCCTTCTGCTCCACGAGCTTATTATATTTTCGCTCAATCAGATCAAACTCGCGCTCGATCCTGTACACGAGCTCTTCCGCCTCCTCATTGTACTGCACAGCCCTTTGGGCGCGGAGATGCGCTGCCGGATTCTCCCCGCACTGGCTCAAGGCTTTTTCCAATGCCGGTTTCTGCCTGTCACAGTTGTTCAGGATCTGGCTGATCAGCTCCTTCACAGACTCCTTATAGCGGTAAAAACTGTCCGTGGTCGTGAGAATGGCATATTTCTCGCTGTCGCTGTTATTGATCTCGTTCACCAGCACCTGCTGGATCTCTATAAAGTTCCTGCTCCTCGAGAGTTCGTCAAAATACGTGCGCATTCCATTCTGCATGCTGGACAGCAGCAGCTCAAGATTCCTGGACGTGTGCAGCGCGCTTTTTAAGATCTCATTGTTCTTTTCCTGATCAGACTGATAGGTAAATAAGGCACTGTAAACAGAAAGGATACTCTCCCGCTCCCTGCTGTCGTCCTCGCTCTGCAGCTTCTTGAAAAGCTCCACATAGAGCTGGCTGTACTCCGGAAACGACAGAATGTAAGTGTTGAGCCGCTCATCGTAGTCACTTCGGATCCAGCCCCAGCCAATCAGCGCATTCAGGATCGCAGAAGGCGTCCCCGCTGTCTCAAATGCCGCGTTTTCCCCCGCACTCTGTGTCTCGTCAGCATCCTCCATCCATTCGATCGAAAGCTTTGCGGCCATCTCCCCGATGACCGCCTGCCCCTCCTCGATCGTGAGGCCGACCGCCGTGTAAACCGCATTGTTCTCGTCGTAGATCGCAGCCAGGAACGTCATGTAGGCATCCATGTTCCTGGTGCGGAATAATTTGTAAAAATCTTTCGGTATTCTCTTTTTTAATTGCATTGTTCTCTTCTCTTTTTTTACTCAAAATTTGATGATAAATTTCGAATCCAATTCCAAATATGCCGTAATCATATCACAGGATACTCCATTTTTCAATGCCTATTCATACAGCTCCGGAACCGCAACGTATTTCCCGCCCGGGCTCCACTCGATCGCAAGCGGCTGCAGGCCATATTCCGTGACCTGATACCCTGCCGGTGTCAGCGACACGGTAAACTCCGCCATACCGCCCCTGACACAGCGCTTCTCCGGCTGTGCACTGATGAAATTTCCGATCGAATAATAGACGAGCATCCGATGCCCATCGTCCGCTGTCAGCATCTCATAGGGCTGGAGCACATGCGGGTGCGTCCCGACTACAACGTCCACCCCGCTCTCCAAAAACACCTGCGTCCACCGCTGCTGAAACGCATCCGTCTCCTGCGCGTACTCCGTCCCCCAGTGGGCAAATACGATCACAAGATCCGCCTCGGACTTCGCCTGTGCGATGACTTCTCGCAGCTTGTTATCCTGAAATTCTTCATCGGGTAACTCTCCGTCCGAAAACTCTCCATCCGGCAACTTCCTATCCGGTAACTCTCCATCAGAAAACTCTCCATCAGGTAACTTCCCATCCGAAAACTCCCCGTCCGGAAACAAGTGCACCATATTCGGATTCCCTTCAGGCATGCGGATTCCATTCGTTCCATAAGTATAATTCAGCAATGCAAAGCTGACACCTTTTCTCCAAATCACCACATACGGCTGGTCCTCGATCTCGCCCGCAGCCTGTATCCCGAGGCACGCCACCTGATTATCCTCAAAAAAGCGCTTCGTGAAATCTACGCCCTCCGCGCCCCTGTCAAGCGCGTGGTTCGTCGCACAGGTCACCACGTCAAACCCCGCGTCCACGACCGCCTGCCCCACGTTGACCGGCGTGCCAAACCGCGGATAGTCACTGACCATCGACAGGTCATCTGTCAGCGGCGTCTCCTGGTTGATGACAGCGACATCGCTGCCGTCGATCCGATCCTGCACATTTTCAAACAGATAGTCAAACGAACCGCCGTTCTGCAGACCGTATCTGTAAATCGGCTCGTGCACCAGGAGATCGCCAAACGCGACAAATGTGATCTGTGTGTCCAGCTTCGTAAAGCCCCACGAATCCCATTTCCAACTGCTCATCTCATCGTCCGGGGAGTGAAACCACAGACATATATGTGGCGCCTGCTTTCCGTTGGAAATCATGTCCGCGACATCCTGACCAATATAGGAAGACATCCATTTCGGACTGATCTTTTCCGCCTGATACTCATACACAAACAGATGCTGTGACCAGCTCGCTTCATCCTGATCCACCCAGAATGGCTTATGCTCCCCGTACCGTCCCTTTTTCCAGCACAGGAGAACCAGCTCGTCAGCTCCATCATTGTCGATATCGCAGGAGAGTGCTTTCTGAACCCTGACCGCGTCCGGGGACGTCCAAATAACACGAGTGTCATTCACGTCATTCATATCTTTCCCTGCATCGACAAAGGATTTCACCTGTATCGTCTTACCGCGCAGCGAGACCTCATACTGGCCCGTCGAGTCCGCAAAGACACTCTCCTCCCACATCACCCAGTCCGGTATGCCGGGGTGAAAATGCAGCCACACCATACCTGACACGAAAATGACGGCGCTGACTGCTGCCAGCGCCATGATCACTCTCTTATTCCCGCTCCTATGGATATCGGTAACTCTCCGTCCAGTCCGGTTCAGACTCTTATTCCCACTCATATTGATACCGATAGCTCTCCGTCCAGTCCGGCCTCTGTACCGGTTTGTCGAGATTGCGGTTTCCATTTTCGTCCGACTGGATCCCCATCATCTGCCGCCACTTCGTATCCGTCAGCCTGTCGCTCAGCGGCCAGGGAAACTGATAAAACGAATAGACGCTTCCCCTTGCAGCTTTGATCTTCCCGTCGACGCGCACCACCACATAGATCTCGGAAGGATTTCCTGTCGCCACCTCGAGCACGAGCCCATTGTCAGGATCTGTCGCGATGTCCGCGACGATCGCCGCCGGATATTCAGGCGCTTCAAAATACTCGCCGCCAAACATATCCTTTGCAGCCTCATACCAGAAATGTTCGATATAGCCGCCATAGCTTCTGATGAACTCATACTCCTCGTCGGTCAGAACCTCGTCCTGCAATTCTTTATTCGACATCGCAAGCATCTGTTCAGCCATCTCGCACAGCCGCGACAGATTCTCCTCATCCGCTGCAGACAGCATGCCGTACCTTTTCAGTCCCTCCGCTGTCTGGCGCGAAAGCGCTGCAAACCGCTCATACACGAGCGGCTCCGGCTCGACGTATCCCCTGTCGTCCGGCTCCTCCTCCAGACCGCCGCCCATCTCGGCGATGACCTGCTTTGCATACAATATCGTGTCGTGCTTCAACTCGGCATAACTGCCCGCAAAACACTCGAGGTTTTTCTTCGTCCACTCCTCACTCTGCATAAACACGGGATATCCGTCGCCCTTCACTTCCAGCAGCGGGCGGAGCGTGTTGAGCCAGCCTGCATAGAGGCTTGCAGACCACAGCGCCGGATTCTCCTGCGCCAGCCCTTCCCGGAGCTTCTGCATGTTCTCTGCATATCCATCATAATCTGCAGCGCCCTCTTCCTTCAGGATCGCAAGCGCCGCGTCGCTGCCGAGCGCTGCCGCCACATCCAGCGTGTCCGGAAGCATGCGGTTCTCTCCCGCACTGTTCCCCCCTACATTCTGATAGACCAGCCGCTGCATCACAGCCGCATCGATCGTAAAGCGCTGCCCCATAAACCGGAACCCGGGGATCACATTCTCCTCACCGTCCTCAATCGGTATCGAGTTGATCTGCGGCGATGGCAGTTTTGCAGTCCCGTTGTGAAACTGCAGGAAACCATCCGCATTTCCCGCCAGTGCGTCCACTGCAAACGTTTCCCCGTATGCCTCCCGCATGACCGGCGCGTACTCACACACGCCGAGGTCGTCGCTCGCTCCCGCAAAGAACGCGGTCACCGCATAGACCGACTCCCACAGGCGATACGCCTCCGCATCGTCAGAGAGCGCCTTCGTGATCAGGAGCGCACTCCTGTCCATGTCCTCCTCTTCCTGCGTGAAGTGGATCCGCCCATACCACATCATTGCCCTGAAATAGCGCTCAAGCTGTTCATCGCCCTCATAGTACCCGCGCGGAATATACTGCGAGTAATCCTCATATCCCGCGGTGATCCGCGACTCCGCAATGCCCTCCGCCTCACGGATCCTGTCAAGCTCATAAGCCACGATCTCAGCCACGTCAGCATTTACCGCAGCACTGTCATCCAGCAGCTTCGCACCGACTGTAAAAAACGCCACATTCCGCTTCGCCGCGCTCTCCCACTCGCTGCCTTTCAACTGCTCATACTGCACAATGCTGTCGTCAAGCATCCGTCTGCCCAGCGCGGACACACGCTCTGACAGATCGTTTTTCTCAATATTCTTTAACAGATATGCAAAATACAGGTGATACGTGTGCATCAGGGAATCGACCGTCACAAAATTCGGTATCATCTCATACCGGTTATTTTCATAGATCTCAAAAAACTCCGTCCCGGCGCTGCCGCACACGACAAAACCATTCTTCGCAAGCTTTTCCGCTATCTCCTGGTCATATTGCAATGCATATAGCTGCCACAGATTCTCGACATTGCCAAGGTCTGCGTCCACCGTGTAGGGCGCCACACTGGGCGTCACGCTGAGCCCCCCGCCCTGTAAAGAGGACTGTATCAACTGCGGACGGCTGCCTGCATAGAGAGGACTCTGCTGTTCCCCGGACTCCGATGATACTTCCGCGGCATCCTCAGTACCCGGTTCCGTCTGTCCCGCCGACGGTACCGTCTCCATATCCACCGCCTGCTCTGTCCCGGCAGGATCAGTCCCCGGTTCCCGCGTTCCCTGCCCCGCACAGCCTCCCAGCATGCTGACTGCCATGGCCAGCGCCACAGCTTTTTTAAATCTGCTTCTCATAATCTCTTACCCCCTCCGTTTCCTGCTCTCTGATCTGTCTCATATTTTTTCTGTTCAATCTGTGCCATCTCACGTGGCAAGGTAATCAGCGATGACGCGATCGAATCGTAATATTTTGTCAGTCACAAAAATATGAATACTCCTGATCCTTTAACTGGTAATCAATGTCTCTACCAGCATAAAGCACTCGAATGATCGTAACTGTTCCCATGTTTAAATTCGTTATATAAAATATGAGATATCGGTCAACTGGCATTACCCGCAATCCTCTGCTGCGCCATGGTTCTCTCTCATATAGTCTATATCTTTCCGGAAACGCTTCAAGCTTTACAATATGCTGCTCTAAACGTTCAAGTTGTCTCGCCGCATGATCCGGAGATAACAGCTCAAATGCAATATGCTCATACACTCCTCTCAAGTCGGCATCAGCCTGATCAGAAATCACTATTTCATAAATCATATCTTATAATCTTTACGAATATCAACAAATGCCTGCCTTGCAGGTTTTGTTTTTCCTGCCATCATATCCGCATATCCTTTCTCCAATTCTGCATTTAATTCCTCTTCCGTAAGCTCTGCCGCATCAGGGATACCCACATCGGGTATCTTGACTTCAAATGGAAGTCCTCTGTGCAAAATAATCTGTTTATAAAACATATTAATCGCATTGGACGCCGGAATACCAAGTGATGACAGGATACTTTCTGCCTGTTCTTTCACATCCGGCTCTATTCTTGCATATAAATTAGCCGATTTTACTGCCATAGTATTGCGCTCCTTTCCCAAATCCAAGACATTGATTTCTTTTTTTATAATACCATAATGTACGCACAAGAGCAATACATTCTGCATCCCATTTTTTATCTCCTGCCAGAGCATGTGCAATCGAGTAGGGGAATGCCCTTCTCCACTACTTGCTGCGCCGGGCGCATGTAGCGTCAGCAAATAATTTCCTCTGGGTGCCCGGGCGCATAAAAAAGTCTGATGCAAAGCCGCCTCCCGCTTTACACCAGACCCTTTCGTGTCCCGGATCAATAGTTCTCCGCATGCACCTCAAAGTAAGCCTGCGGGTGATTGCAGACCGGACATACCTCCGGCGCCTTTGTGCCGACTACAATGTGACCGCAGTTGCGGCACTCCCACACCTTGACCTCGCTCTTCTCAAATACCGCTGCCGCCTCCACATTCTTTAACAGCGCGCGGTATCTCTCCTCGTGGTGCTTCTCGATCTCACCCACGGCGCGGAACTTCGCCGCAAGCTCGGGAAATCCCTCCGCCTCGGCAGTCTTTGCGAAATCCTCATACATGTCTGTCCACTCATAGTTCTCTCCATTTGCCGCCGCACCGAGATTGTCCGCCGTGCTGCCGATGCCCTGCAGCTCCCTGAACCACAGCTTGGCATGCTCTTTCTCGTTGTCAGCCGTCTTTAAGAAGATCGAGGAGATCTGTTCATACCCCTCCTTCTTTGCGACAGAGGCAAAGTAAGTGTACTTGTTGCGCGCCTGGGACTCGCCCGCAAAAGCTGCCTCAAGATTTTTCTCCGTCTGTGTACCTGCGTATTTGTTTGCCATCGTTTCATTCTCCTATTCTCTTTGTGATATCCGCAGGAACTGTCAAAGAAGCCTTGTCATCTGCAAAGTTCATTCTTAACAGTTCCTTAGAGCGTGTTTATTCAAAACTCTGCATTTTCCCGCAGATCCTTCTGTGACCGTTCCTCATAAAATCCACGCTCCAAAACAGAGTGACGCAGTGCATCAACTGCTATCTCCTATTATACCCCATTTACAGATTTTGGCAATCTTTTTGTCTTCCTGTTTTTCCGGATCTCATTTTTTCAGCAGATTCCGCCGCTTCCAGTTTCCCGTGCGATACCAGAAGTAGGAGATCAGGTAATTCACCGACCACCCCATCGGCACTGCATACCAGATCATCTCGATCCCCCAGACCGGCGAGCACAACTGTGCCACAGCGACGCGGATCGCGAGATTGATCAGGTTTGCGAGCATGTACACCTTGATGTCGCCCGCGCCCCTCAGGATTCCGTCCGTTATCGCCTTAAATCCCAAAAAGGAAAAGAACAATCCGATAAACCGGAAATAATCCGTCCCCGTCTCAAACGCCACCGCCGACTCTCCCTGCTCCACGAAGGCGGATAAGATCGGATCGTAGAAAAGCGGTGAACCCGCGATCAGAAACACACCGAAACCTCTGATGATCCCATAT
>VSNO01000081.1 GCA_009774375.1 Lachnospiraceae bacterium | reverse complement strand
TAACATATATTTTCGGGCGAGCCAGGGGATAGTCTTTTAACATTGCATTAAACGCCTCCCATGTATAACTTTTCTTCCGACTCCTACGGTTTAACCAATAGAACAAACTTCTTCTAACTCGAAAACAAAAGTCATTTATGCCCTTAAAAGAGTCTCATTTTTGATGTGCACAATAAGAACAGCTGTCAGATACCTAAATCCAGTATAGAAAAATCAATAAATAGGTCGTCATAAATGTTGGCTTTAATATTATCCTGAAAAGTGTAAATTTCCATCTGGAAATCAGACTGCTCCAAATAATAAACGATTATTCTTTCAGTACGTGGATCTACAATCCAGTATTCCCTAACGCCGGCATCAGCATATAGGTTCAGCTTGTGTATATAATCATACCCAGGGTTTGATGGAGAAACAATTTCTATAATCCAGTCTGGGGCACCTGTACATCCCCGGTCTGTGAGTTTGTCTTTATCACATACGACACTTATGTCAGGCTCTACTATGGTTTCCTTCTTTTTAAACAGCTTGACAGCGAACGGGGCAGGATAGACACGGCAGGAACCGCTTTTCGACTTGATGTATTCCCGGATTGTTCCGGAAAGCTCCATGAGTATTGTCTGATGAATCCGGTTTGGTGCGGACATATTATAAAACTGCCCATCAATCAGTTCTGCCCGAACATCTTCCGGAAGATTGTAATAATCGTCTTCAGTGTAGAATTTTGCTTGTGCCTGTGCCATATATAACACTTCCTTTCGTGGTTATTGTATGTGGTTATTTGCATCGTATTCGAGTATTGTCTACTATGGACATTGAATACAAGACTGCCTGTCCTTATGTGATAATAGTTTATTGCCAAACGGCAGCAGCATTGTTAACAGCATGTTTCATAAAAGCGGTTATTCCGAACCTCCTCAGACATAAAAGGACAGATATCTATTTACTTTTTAACATCCCCCTTTTATTATACGGGCAGATATCCCGGCATCTGTGACAGGAGATCTCCCAGTTTTTTGTGCTTTGGTTGTCTCCGAAAGCATGATCCCAGCAGCGCTGCTGGTCGATCTCCGGCTTCTCCAGCGCGTTCACCGGGCACGCTTCCACGCACAGCCTGCAGTCATTGCAGATCCGCTCCAGTATCGCATCAGGCTCCAGTTCTGCCTCCGTGAGCACCATTCCGAGCCAGACCATGCTGCCAAACTCCGGTGTGATCAGCAGCGAATGCCTTCCGATCGTGCCAAGTCCTGCCGCCTGTGCCGCGTGCTTTTGGGAGACGATCGAACGCCATCGCCCTGTCCGGTCATCCCACTGACTCTCGTTCGTCGGTACGGGCACTGCCGCGGCGCCTCTTTTGTCCAGTTCGATACACAGATCGAGCGCGATCGCATCCATTTTCGCTGTGATGGAATTGCGCACCCTGGTATATGGGACTGCCGTTTTGCATGACAGGACTCCTGCCGGAAATCTGCACGCAAATGAGATGACGGACCGGCAGGACGGCAGCACGTCACAGGGGTGATATCCCTCCGGTGCGTCGTCAAAACGGTCCGTTCCCGCGATCCCGCACAGATCCGCTCCCAATGCATACGCGATTTCCTTGATCTGAATAGTATCGATCTTTGTTTCTTTCACATGCTTTCCTCCATTCTGTTATCCTTTGCCATTGCCGAACAGCACCGGACGCAGACGCTATGTACGGTTCATTCCTATTTATCACACATTTCATCCAGTTTCCTTTTCATTTCATCATCAAAGCGAAGACATACAGTTGTCATCTCATCACATCCTTTTAGTTTTATTATGCTGTCAATTGAAGAATATTGCAAGAAATATCATTATTTTTTTCATTTTCACTTTAACGTTTTTCGGAAAGATTTTCTATCCTCTTGTCTTTTACTGTTTTATATGGTATACTGTTATGCATAACATCATAACAGCATAAACAGTAAGGAGGCGGCTCGTGAAACTTATTATTTCAAATATATCGGGCATACCGATATATGAACAGATCAAACAGCAGATCAAATCAGCGATCATGTCCGGCGATTTACAAAAGGACGAGACACTCCCCTCATTGCGGACGCTTGCTAAAGAATTAAAAATCAGTGTCTTGACTGTAACGAGGGCGTATACGGAATTAGAACAGGAGGGATTTGTAAAAAATGTCCAGGGACGGGGCTGTTTTGTCCTGGGACAGGGCTCTGAGCTTTTGCGGGAACAACTGCTCTGCAAGATAGAAAACAGCTTATCAGAAGCAATCAGCGCGGCGCGGGTTGCTGATCTTTCCGAAGAAGAATTGCATCATCTTCTGAGTATCTTAATGGAGGAAAAAACAGATGAATGATTATTTAGAAGTAAGAAATCTGTCAAAATCTTTTGAGGGTCTCCGGTTACCTGACATTCCCTTTACATTGCCAAAAGGCTATATTATGGGACTGATCGGTCCGAACGGTTCCGGAAAAACGACATTATCATGATCATGGGCATAACTGCACTGATATTTTCTTTAGCTGTACACCCTGTCATATTAACGATTTTGGGAGAAAGCATCAGCGTATTCGAACATATATTCGCTGCTGTCATAGGGATATTCCTTTTTGCCCTTTATACCGTTTTTCAACTGCCCGGATATTATAAACTTGGTTCCATTAAAGGCAGGGGGTTTATGTATATCCCGGTTGCAGGATTTCTGATCACCCTGCTGTTCCTTACAAAAGTTCCTGTCGGTGAGAGCAGGCTGCTTTTCACAGTGATCCATTCCCCTGTCCTGCTTATGCTATCAACTGTCATTCTTGTGATAGCAATGTATGCTGTTTCCATACGGGTATCTATCCAGATCCTGAAAAATAAAGAGGTGTGAGGTGCGAACATGGATTTTACTGTTTTGATCGTGGGGCTTTTGATCGGTATCGGAATACCGCTTAGAAACAAGGCTGGCGGGATCGTCCAGCCCGCCACGCCTCCTGCATTGATCAATCATCTTTCAGATGATTTCAGATCCCCCGCTCATCCATGCACTCAAAGCCTGTCTGGTCATCAAGTATGGTGATCGTTACATTCCGGCTGCTGTACTTTGCCGCAATAGACTGCAGCCATTCCAGCATGTCGCTCTCCGTCATCTGCAGAATCTCGTCAATGTCCGAAGATTCCCAGTAGTCCTGTATCTCGCGCACCATTTTGCCGATCTGGCCGTCGCGCTCCCCGATGGTAACTTTTTCCCTGTCCGCTATATGATAGGAAAAACCGCAATCCAGCGAACACCACGCCATACCGTAACCGCCCTGCGCATACTCCTCTTTGCCGGACAGATGAATGTTGATACAGATATCCTGCTGCGGTTCGCTCTTTTTCAGACTTCTGACATACTCTCCGTTTTCCATGCCTGAAAACCAAGTCGTCAGCTCCACGAAGGATCTCTCCTCGTCCGTCAGCGCAACGCGGTAATCTTCCCAGCCGCGGTCATCACCGATCCTGTCCATCCGCTCATAATTCTCATTGCACCAGTCGAGAAATTCCATATTGAAATCCGCGATCGATCTTTGCCGGTAATCCGGCGTTTTCAGAGTGAACAGACTCCTGTAATCTTCCTCTGTGGCAGGCGTAGTCCGCCTGATCTCCTGAAATGCATTATTTTTATATTCATCTGTCACCGCCTGACGCCTGCTGGTGATCTCCGCCTCCTCCTGCACAGTGGCTTCCCGCAGTCCGGCGATCCTGTGGTTCTCATATACCACAAAAAGCTCGACCGCATCTGCAGCGTAGATATTCTCCCCGATCCCTGCATGTTCCGAGATCCAGACGTTTTCCTCCTCGTCGTAGATCCCCCGCACTTCCTTTCCATTAAAAAACATCTTGTAGTCATCGGTATCCCAGTCGTACTCGTATGTCAGGCCAAAGGGCACATAGGGTGCCATCAGCTTCTCCCACTCGTCGCGCCGCTCTTTCTCAGAATCCCCCATCTCATCAACCGACACCCCATTCAGCGGCACATATATATACTCTATATCCACGTGCATCTGGTCACTCGAAACTGTCATCGTGATATTCAGAATGAGTTCGTCGATGTATATCTTCATCCGCTCCTCATCGCGCAGCTCACTGACAGACAGATCCCGCAGGGCATTTCCCATCTCCTTCCCGATCATGTGGCGCGCTGAAATGTACTCCCCCACAGTGAGAACATCCGCATCCAGGATCGTCAGTGTGCCGGTGTACTCCAATGTGGCATTGTCAGACGCGCTGGCAAAGTCCGTCACTGCACCTCCATTAAATCTGGCTGACTGCCGTCCCGACAGGATCGGTCCGAGCACATTGTACAGGAAATCATAAGTCTCATTGCTGTCCGTTCCCTTCATGGTCTCATACTTTGCATATATGGCCTCATCCTGGAAAAAGCGGTTTATGACATCATTATACTGCTCCGTGTCCGTTTCTTTCCATACCTTGTCCCGATACGCCGAGATGCTCATTTTCTCATAGCCGTCAAACTTTAGTGCGAGCAGCATTTCGTATTCCTGCTCTGTAAGATCGGTATCTGGAATCGATACTGTTTTTTCCTTTTTATCCGTGTTTTTATTGCCCGCCGCGGAGGTGGCAAACGCTGTCGTCACACTGATGACCAAAATGGCGGCGGCAGCCACTGCCAGCGCAGACTTCTTTTTCGTTTTCATGATCGCTGTGATCCTCTCTTCCATTGCATTCTTTCCTATTTTCGATAACAGCCCGCTGCAAAGCGGCGCTACACCACTTCTGGCTGCCTCCATCCGGATCAGCATCAGGGCATACGACGATCTGGACGACTCTCCCATGCGGCGCACAACGCTCTCGTCACAGGAGATCTCCACATCCCGGTTAAAAAGCAGCCACATGATCCACACCATCGGATTGAACCAGTGAACACAGAGCGCGCATATGACAAGCAGTTTCGTCAGCGCATCATAACGGCAGATATGCACATACTCATGTGTCAGCACATACTGCAGATGCCGCACATCCTCCCAGTCCGTGCCCTTGGGCATCAGTATGACGGGGTGAAGGACGCCATATGTCAGGGGCGTTGATACTCTGTCCGACTGCCTGACGCAGGGACGGCGGCGGTGTGCTCCCAGCCATTTTAGCTGGTCAGACAATACCGGCTTTGGACACTGGCACGACTGCTCCTGCAGCCATCTCTGCACAAATGCATTCTCGACCGGAAACGAAGCCTGAAACCGGAACCAAAAGCGCAGATAGGATACCACAAAATACAGGGCACAGGCTGCAAAACCGATCATCCAGATCACACCAAAAATGACATCACTGTCAGTTTTTAGTACTGGCCGGCTGGTTTGTCCCTCATCTGACGCTTCTTTGCCCCCTCCCTGCGATATCGCCATACGCGTACTGTTCGTCCTGTCCTTCTGATTCATATGAATGTCGTCCGGATCGCTATTGTTATCTATACCCTGCTCTGTGTACGCAGCCTGCGCCAGCGGATCCTGCCCCCGTTCTGCCAGCGAGTAAACACTCAGCGCCGACGGGATCGAAAAAGGCACCAGCAGCCTCAGCAGCACGATTCCCCACAGGATCATAAATGTCTTTTTCGGCAGACGGTTGATCGCCAGCGCGCGTATGATGATCACCGTCAGGATCATGACTGCCCCCGAAAAGCTCATCTGCAGCAAACTCATATTTTCCCTCCTCCCATATGTGATCTGCAAATCTGCAGATTCTGCACAATTCTCCAGATCAATCCTCTCCATATGTCTCCACGATCCGCCTTAGGTTCTCGATCTGCCCAGCGGAGAGCTTCTTCCTGCCAAGCAGTGCCGCAAACAGCTTATCCGCAGAACCGTCATAGACCTTGTCGATCAGTTCGTCCGTCTCCGCCTCCTGCACCCTTTCCTTCGGGATCAGCGCATGGCACATGAAATTCGGCTCCGTGCGCTCGATCGCACCCTTTTTCATGCACCGCTTGATCAGCGTGTAGGTCGTGTTCTTGTTCCAGCCAAGCTCCCTGTTCAGTATGTCCGCAATGTGCTTTGCCGGCACATCGCCGTCCCTCCACAGGACGTTCATCACCTTCAACTCGGAATCAAACAGTTTCGTAGCATCTTCATTCATAATCGACCGCTCCTTTCATAAGACTGTAGTAGTATCTGTTATTAGACTACTACAGTCTTATGATTTTGTCAATACCAAACCAAATATTTTTTGTGCCAAGTTTTCTTGGTAATATTCATTGACAATAAAACTTGGCAGTCTTATAATAAAGTCAGCAGAAAAACCAGACAATATAACAAACGCCATAGAAAATGGCAACCAGAAAGGGGACGAATCATGAACAGGGAAGAGATCTTATGCAAAAGCAGGGCAGAAAATCAAAATAAAGATATCTACGAACTAGAGATACTGAGACAGGCATCCACATATGCCGTTATCGTGCTCCTCATTCTGGCTACGATATTCTTTACCGCGCAGATCCTTACCGGCGGCGGTATCAACTACGGAATCTATGCCATTGCCTTTTCCGGCAATGCCACGTATGCGTGGGTTAAATATCTGCATTTCAGACAAAGCGCTAAACTTGTCCACGCGATCCTCCTGACATTGTTTGTGACAGCGCTCTGCGTATGCCACATCTACAATCTGGTCACGGCATCCGTGATCCATTAAGGCGGTGACAGCTTGAACGACAGACTCATCCTCAAAAATCATCTGAAAGAAGCGCGTGCAGAGCAAAAGCTCTCGCAGAGCCAGCTGGCCGAGATGGTCGGTGTGTCCCGGAACACGATCAGTTCCATCGAGACCGGACAGTTCTGTCCGACCGCCAAGCTGGCCCTGGTTCTGTGCATCGCGCTGGACAGGAAATTCGAAGAACTTTTTTATTTCTGAACCCTTCCCCTCCTCCTTTAGAGCTAAATTAGAGACAAAACTACTATAATGAATCGCGCAGGGAGACAATCCCTGCGCATAAAAAGCAAACACATACAAAGGAGGATCTTATTGATGAAAAAGAAAATGCAAAATGCGATCAGACTATTCTGTACGGCCTGTCTGTCAGGCATACTGGCAACCGGCTGTGGTACTGCTCCTGCCTCTGCAGACGGCCAGGTGGCGGCTCTGCCCTCATCCGCTGATTCCGGCAGCACAGCACCTTCACAGCCAGAGACATCACCGGACAGCACCGCTGCTGACAATTCCGGTGATACTCCCAATGCAGAGACAACGCAGGCTGACACAGGCTCTGATAACACTGACGGGAGATGGCATGTATTTCCTCCCGATGTCGCAGCCGCAGTCGACGCGGACTTTGCGGGCGATGTCCGCAAGATCGGGGAAAACACCTTTTATATCGCAGAAGAACAGATCATGCTTCTTGAGGACGGCTCTATCGCGGGCAGTTCTCCAGCTTCCGACGTGACGGTTCCCGAGTCCGATCTCGTTCAGGTAGCCTATGACGAGACTACCCATTTCTACCTGCGGACAATCTATAACGGAGAGACGCACGAGGACACCGAAGCATCCTCCCAGGACCTGGCACTGACGCAGTCCGTAGAGCTGAAAGGCAGCTTTGAAAACGATGTCTTTCATGCCAGCGAAGTGCGGATCATAAAGGTTTCTTAGTGTACAATTATCGGTTTGATGACATATTTCCTTTGGACGCCCGTGTGCATAAAAAGGTGCAGCGTCTGTACGAAATAGACGCTACACCTTTTTATGATAGATTTCTATGATCAGACCAATGCACCTTTTTCAAGCCATATCCGATTTTCAGCACTCGTGCCGAGTGCATCAAAGACAACATTGTAAGTATCTGATATTTTTCGATCAAGCATGTACATCTCCTTTTGAATCTCCAATTGCCCCAATGGAAGTTTATCAACTTTCGCTTTTAAGCTTTTATAACCTCCATTTCGTTTTACCGCGTTGTTGTAATGTATTCAGCATATCATAACAGCACAGTAAAATCCATCCCGCTTCCGGGCTTCTTACAGGAATATATACTTACAGATAAACAGCACAGCCAGCACATACATGAGCGGCGTCACCTTCTTAGACTTGCCGCAGCACACATTGACTGCCACATAGGAGATCACACCGATCGCGATACCCTCTGAGATGCTGTATGCCAGCGGCATAGCGAGCATGCACAGATATGCCGGGATCGCCTCAGACAGTTCGTCAAAATCAACCTTTATGATAGAGGATACCATCAGAAATCCCACAAAGATCAGCGCCGGAGCTGTCGCAAATCCGGGGATCGCCGTAAAGATCGGCGCGAAGAAGATCGCGATCAAAAACAGGAATCCCGTCACCATCGACGCAAGACCTGTCCTTGCGCCCGCACCGACGCCCGCAGAGCTCTCCACGAAAGTCGTCGTGGTGGAAGTGCCGAGCACCGCGCCTGCCGATGTGGCGATCGCGTCAGCCAGGAGCGCCTGCTTGATATTCGGAAGCTTCTCATCCTTGTCGAGCATGTCCGCCTTGGTCGCGACACCCACAAGCGTTCCGATCGTGTCAAACATGTCCACAAACAGGAATGCCAGCAGCACAACGACAAAATTCGCTATGCTCACATTCGAGAAATCACCCACGAAGCACTGGCCAAACGTCTTTGACAGTGCCGTAAAGTCCGTGATCGCAAAGGTCGGATACAATGAATAAAATCCGCCCTCGATATCAACTTTATAGATCCCTAACGCCTGACAGATCATGCCAAGGATCCATGTCACGATGATCCCGATCAGGATAGAACCCTTTACATTGCGCGTGTAGAGCACTGCGATCAGCAGTGTTCCGATGATCGCAAGGAGCGCGCAGATCCCAAGTGTGTGGAATTCTGACGCAAAGCTCACATACGTCGTGAGCGTCGAGTCGCTGTTCACGATCACATGTGCGCCCTGTAAGCCAACAAATGCGATGAAGAGGCCGATCCCTGCGCTGACACCCTTTTTCAGTCCGCTCGGGATCGCGTTAAAGATCGCCTCCCTGACATTTGTGAGCGACAATATGATAAAGATAATGCCCTCCGCAAACACTGCAAGGAGCGCCACACGCCAGTCATAACCGTAAGCGCCGCAGACGGTAAACGCAAAGTACGCATTCAGTCCCATACCCGGCGCAAGCGCAAACGGATAGTTTGCCATCAGCGCCATCGCCGCCGTGCCGATGAACGATGCCAGACATGTCGCCATCAGCACCGCCGTCGCATCCATTCCCGCCGCGGAAAGCAGCGAGGGATTGACCGCGAGGATATACGCCATCGTCATAAACGTCGTGATACCGCCGATGACCTCCGTGCGCACATCCGTGTTGTTTTCCCTGAGTTTAAATAACTTTTCGATCATTTTCCTATCTCCCTCCTTAGTTATGGATAAACTCTCCGTATCCTTTCACACTGCCAGGCGCAAAGAGACACCGAAAGTCTATTTAGATTACTTCCCTATTGTATCTTGATTTAGCCGCGAAATCAAGCAATAAATTCCTGCAGATCTCTTGAAATGCCAGAGCGTGTTCGAACAGTAACCATACTGCCTGGAATAAAACCAGGCTGGAGGGAAAGATCGCGGGAGCAGCATCATCAATCCTTATCTGAATGACGCGGACACAGTATTGCCCAGAAACCTTTTAAAATTCAATGTCATAACGCGTCCCCTGCGAGAAGAGTACCCCGTCCGTCAGACGGATACACAGGATGCAGGTATTCTCATCATCAAAGTTGTTGTGCCCATTGTCGATCCACGCGGCAAAAGCTTCCCGAAGCTTTGCCGCGATGGCACTGTTCTCGTCTTTTCCAAAATACCCGAGATTCACACCCTTGCCGTGCGCTGTAAACCAGTCGCCTGCGATCGCTATATTGGGATTTTTCCGGAGCTGACGCATTTTGTTTGAGAGCGCATAGGTGATGACATAAAATGCCCCATCTTCATAATACCCGTTGACATAGCGCACGCTGGGCATATCACCGTCCTGCGTCGCGAGCGCGATCACGCTGTCGTGTCCGAAACGCTCGTCCATCAGCTTTTTTGTTTCCTGATTCAATTTTTCCATTTGATACTCCATTCGATATTTCTCCTTTTTCGTTGACAGTTCCTAACTTCTGAACTCATTTGAATGCGCGGCACAGCGCCCGTTTTTTTACAGATGAGAAATATCCGCATCAAGATCCGCCGGAACTGTCCCCAGGCCGATCGACTTTAGCCTCTCAAACTCCCATGCATTGCTCTCCTTCGGCGCATTGGGATCAGCCTTGATCTCCCCGATCGCAAGCTGTTGTGTCAGAATGTGCTCCGACAATCCCCGGATCCCTGCCTCTGCCGCCATTGTCGCCCAAAGCTTCGCGACGATCGTGCCGCCGAGATCATTCGTGTGTGTGTAATCCTGACTCTCCTCATCGTGCCTGAAATATTTTTTGGCAGTATATAATCCGAGCGGCTCAAAAAAGTCCGTCGTCGCCGTCCACAAGTCGATGAACGGAACGTGCCCCCACTCCGAGACCTGTTTTACTGCATCGCGGTACTCGCCCAGCAGATTCAGTATTTTTCCATTGTCGTCAAATATGATCCGGTTGATGGGCGCGTTCAGAATGGTCTTCACCGCCCGCCCCCTTGCGTAATCGACAAACCAGCGCAGATACCGCTCATAGCCCCCAAAGGCATCAAGCTCCGGATCCTTCTGGTCATTGTGCCCAAACTCGATCATCAGATAGTCATTCGGCCTCAGCTTGCGCCGCAGCGTCTCAAAATGCAGACGGAATACCTCCTTTGTCGTTGCCCCCGACTCGGAATGGTTCGACACCGCGATCTGGTTGTCCAAAAACATCGGCAGCACCTGCCCCCAGCCGCAGTAGGTCTTCTCAGGGTCGTAGGGATACTCCGCGGGCTGGTCTGTGACCGTAGAGTCTCCGATGATATAGAGTGTCGGGATCTTCACCGGGACATACGACGGAACGACAGCCAGTTCACTGTCGCACACGATATAGATCTGAATGCTGTCGACGGTGTATGCGGCATCTCTGCGAATGTAGTCGCACACATTCACGACGAAAGTGAGCTTCTGCGTCTCACCTGCGCGGATCTTTCGATCCACAGTCACAAAACGTCTATTCTGACAATATACCGTGTAGACGGTATCCATATGTGCAGTGATCTCCAGTGCCACCTCGTAATTTCCGTTCGCAACGTCTATCCTGATCTCCATGGGTTCTTTTTCATATTTTACCATATCCGGTCATCACTCCTTCCCGCCCGGGTTCTCGATAATGATATTTTCAGAAAGCTGTTTTAGCAGTTCCCTGGTAATGTGCAGGTCAAAATCCTCCAGCGCATAAAACTTCATTGCCTTTCCGCTGTCAGACAGTTCCATCGTGCTCGTGACAAGCCGCGCCGTCTCCAGCTTCTTCAGATGCATGTAGAGCAGCGGCCTGCTGATGTTCACCAGCCTTGCCAGCTCGCTCACATACTGCCGTCCCTCCGCCAGGATACCGATGATCTTGATCCTTGCGGGGTGGGACAGCGCGTCAAAGACATTGACATAATCCTCGTATCTCTTCAGGTTTAAATCTCCAACAAAATTTTCCATAGCTAGATCTCTTCCATCATTTTGTCGATCGACTCAACCTTTGCCCTGACAGTCTGCAGATCCTTTCGGATCTCCGCGTTCTCGCGCCGGATCTCCTCCACAAAGTGATTGAACTTTTCCTGGTCGAGACTGCTGTACTGGGCTTTTTTCTCCGCCCCCTTCACGATCAGATACACTGCAATGATAACGATCGCCCCAACTGCCCCGATCACTGGCATGATATTAAACATAGTCTTTCTCCTTTCATTTTTAATTAATTATATCATGTGTAATAATATTATTACATGTGATATAATTTGTCAATACCTATTTATGATTTTATTTGACAAATAGCAGAAATATTTATCGCTTGTGATTTTATGCTTGCAACCGTATAACCAGTTCATTGTAAAAGAATACACAATCTTTTCACTATTTCATTAACAGAATCTAATTGCAGGTGAAACTTCCGATGTGTTATAATAGCTTCACACCAAAAACAAAGGACTGGATAAACAACAAACAATATGTCTGGCTGAGATCCCTGACACGGAATATGGACATCTCTCAGGCCGAGATGCTTCTGGACAGCTTCGACAGCCTGGACAGGGAGGATGCCAATGTTCTGGAACGCAAAAAACGGACACATCGATCTTGATGACTCCGATATGGACTATATTTCATTTGGAAAAGGACGCGATGTCCTCGTCATGATCCCCGGACTCGGGGACGGACTGATGACAGTGAAGGGAATGGCGTACCCGCTTGCGTACACCTACCGCATGTACGCCAGAGACTACAGGGTATTCGTATTCAGCCGGAAAAATCATCTGGAAAAGTATGTACAGACGGGCTATTCCACAAAGGATATGGCAAAAGACCTGGCACATGCCATGAGAAAACTGGACATCATGCCCGCAAAGGTACTGGGCATTTCCCAGGGCGGCATGATCGCGCAGTATCTGGCGATCGATGATCCCGCACTCGTCGACAGGCTCGTGCTTGCCGTCACCCTGTCGAGGCCAAACGAAACTGTTCGAAATGTCATTGACTGCTGGATCCGGTTTGCCGGACAGAATGATCACAGATCCCTCATGATCGACACCGCAGAAAGATCGTATTCAGAGAATTATTTAAAAAAATACCGCCGCCTCTATCCGCTCCTCACACGCATGGGAAAACCAGAGGATTACAGCCGCTTTATCGTGCAGGCTGCCGCCTGCGCACAGCATGACGCCTACGCATCACTGCGCGGTATCACCTGCCCGACCCTGGTCATCGGCGGCAGCAAGGACCGGATCGTTACCGGCAGCGCTTCTGTCGAGATCGCTGAACAGATCCCCGGAAGCCAACTATATCTGTATCAGGATCTTGGCCACGCAGCCTACGAGGAGGCCAAGGACTTTAACAGCCGTGTACTCACATTTCTTTCATCCTAAGAAACTGTGAACATCACCGCACGTTGCAGACAGCCTCTGCGGTGCAGGAGGCTGTCTGTGAAAAACATTAAAGTCACAACTTTTATGCTGTTCTGTACCTTCGTAATAAAGTAACAGTTTTTATACTGCTCTATACATTCGTAAACATGGTATTCTGCTTCCTGTATGTGTCATTGTCCTTCTGGCTCAGTTCATTCTCCACCCGGGCCAGCTCTGTCTGCAGCTGTCTGACCTTCTCCTCGTCCCCGGCTGCCGACTTGATCTGCTGCTGCAGCTGCTTCTTTTGCTCTTTGAGCCTGCGGATCTCCTGATCAACCCGGTCTGTGCTGCCGACACACTTCTCCCCGGCCGCCCCGGGATCCCCGTCCTTGTCTGCATCGACAGGCTTTTTCTCTGCGGATTCCTTTTCCTCCGCCTCTCTGGCAGGTTTTTTCGGATCATCGTACAGCACTTTCGGATTGCCGTTCTCGTCCTGCCCTAACCGGTACAATCCGGTCGGCTTTCTGTCTGACGCCTCGCTGCTGATATACTCGTCCCTGGGCTCAGGAATCCTGTCAGTATTCTTTCCCGCTTCTTTTTCCTTTTCAGCCTTTTCGGCCTCCTCTGCCTTCTCCTGACGTTTCGCTCTCAGCTGCTCCTCATAATCCAATCCATAATTACCATAGCTTCCATTGATCTCCATTGCCATATCCGTATCCTCCATTTTTCCTTAATAGTCTCTCGAAATCTTCCAAAGTCTCTATGCACTTCATATTACGAAATGACTCCAACAGACTATTTCTCATTGTATATCCGACACAATCATTTTCGGACACAAATTCCGGCAAGTAAATCCTTTTGCACTCAAATGCGCTCTCAGTGTCGTGAGCTGTTTCCTGCACAGGCTGCATCGGTTATATTCCTGCAGATCCTCATTCCGCCTGCCGCAGGGCTTCACCGCATGAAAACATCATCACAGGACGGTCAGGGCAGCTCTTCTACCATCGCGACCGCCTGCTCGATGATATTCTGGAATGCCTCGATCAGCACACCCTTCCTGCTGTCATCGATATCCATCCTGTCGATGATGTCACTGTAGACGCCTGCCGTCGCCCCGAGGGAGTCCTGAACGGTCCTGACGGACGCGCGGTTTCTCTCCACAGCTCCCTCGATCGCATCGCGGACCTCGACAGTACCTGAAACGCTCTTCTTGACATCGTCAAAATATCTGCTGGTCCTTTCCATGCTCTTGATATTGCACAGCATCGCCTCGTCTGATGCCTGAATGAACTTGTTCAGCTCATTGCTCTGACGCTCCACCTCGACAATGCTCGCGTGGATGCCCTCAACCATGTCCTGGCTCATCTTGGCAAGCTTGCCTACCTCCTCCGCCACAACGGCGAAGCCTTTGCCCTGCTCACCGGCTCTCGCCGCCTCGATGCTCGCGTTCAGTGCCAGAAGGTCTGTCTGGTCCGCGACCTCGCTGATACCTGCGAGGCTGTTCCTGATCTTGTCCAGCGCCCCCTGCAGCATCTCAAATGTTTTGGTCATATTCCTGAAGTTGTCCTGCAGCGCATTGGAATCCTGCTTCAGCTGGTCCATCTGCCCCTGTGCCTCCATGACAGACTGGTCGATCTCCGCCTCCACATCACTAAACTGGTCTGCCGCCGCCGTGATGTCATGGAACCCATCATCCAGTGCGCTGATCTCCCCCTGCAGATTGACCATATCATTCTGCAGTCCCGCGAGCTGGTCATTTGCATAGCGCATCTTCTGCGTGGTCAGAAACACATCCTCTGCCAGCTCATCTACAACCTTACAGGCGCTTCCCAGCGCGTATCCCAAAGGATACTTGTCAAAATCCGCCCGCTTTTCCAGTTCTGCAGCCCCTGCAGAGCCCTTCGTTTTTTCTTTCTTTCCAAATAATCCAAACACGTCTTTTCCCCCTACTCAAATGCCAGACAGCACATTGTCTGGTTCACAAACTGCGTGTTGTAATGCTCTCCGACCCCGACCATCCCCGCATGCGAAAAGCTGCGGCTCATCTCTGCGAGATAACTGTCCCAGTAATGCTCGTCATTGAACATGATATACCGGAACAGACAGTTCACCGAGAGCACCGCCGACGCACTGCCGAGATCACGTCTGATCCTCGAGACTGTGTCCTGCACGACCTCCCGGTAGTCACCCATGCTCAGTATGGTAAGGAAATCCATCTTGTTTGCCGGGCGGAACGTCGTGATGCTGCCATCCGCCTCGACCCCCTTTATGGAAATAATATATGTATCAGAATCACAGATATGTCCGAACGGATTCTTGAAGGTCTGCGTCGTGATCTTGTCCCTGCTGATCCCCAGCTCGGAAGTGTATACCTTCTCAGCGGACATATTTTCAAGCGTGCGGATCCTGTATTCTTTGGGATTGGCTTCTGTCACCATGAACTGCTTCTCATTTTCCTGAGGATGGACATAGATGTTTTCCTTGTACGACTTGATCTTTCCCTTTAGATTCCTGAAAATAAAAAACGCGCAGGCGTCCTTATAAACTTTCCCGTTGCATGCAACCGATGACGAGTTGCTCGTACCCCCTGCAAGGTCATATCCCGCGCGGCACAGATAGTCGGACAATGTCGTGACAGCGCGCACGTCCGCCCCCGCAGAACAGATATCAAAACACGCCGTTTTTCCTTTTTCGCCGCCCACTGCCTTCACGGCGTTTTCCAGCCGTCTGATATATTTGACCGGCATCACAGACGCCTGTTCGAGAACATCCGCCGCCACCCTGATGTCTTCCCTCATCGCGATCACCGTGATGCCTGCATCAAAAAACTGCTTGTCCGTGTACGCCTGGCCAACGCCTCCGATCGATGCCACGCCCGGAAACGCCTTCTCGATCTCCGCGGCCGTGCGCTCAAGCATGTCCTCACTCGCAACAGAAAAAAACAGCGCAGCGGGTGATGTGATATTTTTAACTGCCTCTGCCACATTCCCCGTCTTGCTGCTGCCATATGCAAACTTCATATCTGTATCCTCCAATTTCTGTATTGCGGCCAGTATGCCTGCTTCTGACCGCCGTTCTCCTGTCTATTATAATGCATTTTTCCCGAAGTCTCAACCCAAAAAACAGGACTTTCTGTGTTCTCCGAAACATGCGCTTTGTCAAGCGCTTCAGTGATCGCCTATATCAGCAGCATACTCGTAAAACGGTTCTCACTGCCGTAACTTATCCCTTCCATACTCTGTTTTTCTAAAATCGTCTCAGATAATTATTCTTATAACTGGCAAACAACAAATATAACCGTATGCATCAAGTTTGATTTATATCTCCATCATTTGTAAATACCATAGATCACTCATTATATTACCTGTCAGTTCCCGGTTCGCACCGAAGACTGACAGGTTTTCGGGTTAAACTCTGGCTAATAGCATACCGTCAGTCTGATACCACCTTGCAGCGTTTTTTATAGCACGCAATCCCATATTTGTAAATGGTTTTCATACCGTCGTCAATTAGTTTTTCCTCATAATTCCTTTCCCGGATCTGCTTCATGGCTTCTTTGCATGCTGCATCAAATGATGCGTTTTCAGCGTATTTTAATTCAATAACGATACCGATTTTCTCATTCTTAATTTCAACACTGATATCACTGTATCCCTCGCCGGATTCTGCATTAGACCTGACTGTCCAGGTGTGCATGTTTCCGAATAATCCCAGCAGGATTCCATGGTAAAAGTTTTCTTTCATTTCTTTTTTGACATACGTGTCACGGACACTGATTGTTTCATCCAGGTATGATGTAAAACCATTTTCGATGGCCGTTGTGTCGTTTTCTATGAATGCCCTGCAAAACGCTTCAAGTTTATGGCTGTCCTTTTTGGTTTCATCCTTAAACCAGCTGCGTATCTGCTGGGTATATATCCAGTGAATTTCCCTGTTGGGGATGGCCAGTGACGATATCCCATCCCCATCATCCCCGTCCTGTGTCAGGTATCCTGTTGTAAAGAGCAGGCTCCAAAGATTATCAATGTCTGAATCCAGATCCCGGTAGGTTAATTCCTGATGGATCAGTTTCCTGACATGTCCGCCATTGATCAACTGTTCGATTTCATCTTTCGTGGTGGCATCTGCCCTGTCTATAAACTTTCGAATGATGTCATTGCTGCTTGTATTCACCCAGTAATTCTGCGGTTTTGACACGCTTCCATCGCGCAGGTCACCGCAGTAATTGATCACATCCCACGGACAATATATCCCCAGATTCCCAAACATGTAACCGTCATACCATTCCTTTACAGCATCATACTGGTTGGAAAGTCCATAATACTCCAACATCTGCTTTACTTCTGCATCTGTAAAACCAAAATATTCATTATAACGCACGTCTTTTATAGTGTATACCTTGAAATTATTCAATCCAGTGAAGATGCTTTCCTTTGATATCCGAAGACACCCTGTCAGAACCGCAAATTTCAGACCGTCGTTCGTTTTAAAAGCGTTTCCGAACAGGACTTTGATCAGTTCCACCATGGAATCATAATATCCTGACTGATATGCCTTATCAAGCGGCACATCATATTCGTCAACAAGTATGATGGCACTCTGGCCATAATGTTTCTGCAAAAGTTGCGACAGCGTCTGCAGGCTGCTTTTCAGCAGTGCATCTGACATGGTATAATCCCCTCCCCTGTCAATGCTGATGAGCGCTTCATAACGCCTGCGTTCTATCTCTGTCAGGCGTGGACTCTGCATTAAAAACTGAAACCGCATTGCCTCGTTGCCGATAATATGCCGGAGCATTTCCTTTGCTTCTTCAAAGTTTGTTCCGGTCGCCCCTTTTAATGTAATTGAAATTACTGGAAATTTCCCCATGTATTCCCTGCACAGTTCCTTTTCCCCTGCAATCTCAAGCCCATCAAAAATTGTAGTATCACTTCCTGTCTCAAAGAAATATTTCAGCATGCTCATGTTCAGTGTCTTTCCAAACCGTCTCGGACGGGTAAACAGGTTTACTTTTCCCGGATTCTCCATCAGTGTTTTAATCAGTCCGGTTTTATCAACATAATAGAACCCCTCTGTACGCATTTCCATAAAATTTTCAATTCCCGTTGGAAGTTTTGTCTGCATTGTCATAACACATCCTTTCCGGCAAAAAACCATTTACTTAAAATTCCTGATGTCTGCAGGGATTATAAATATTCCTTTCATGCTTAAAATGCTGTATTATCATACTTTTCTCTGTACTTGTTAATAGTATATCACACATTATTATAGAAAGCACATATTACTTCTGGAATATGTCGTAATTGTCATAATCTTTAAATCAATTACGTATACCTGTTGTGATGATTCAGTCATGATATTTAGAAGAATTGTATTGTTATAGTGATATTTCTTGTTTAATGATTTGCGAAAAATACTCCCTCTGTTTTTCTAACGAACCATATTCATCCCAGTCATAATAACTGGCACCATCTTCTGTTAAAATGTCTTTATAAAAAAGTGCATAAAAAAATTAAGGACGATACTGCCATCCTTAACCTTTTTATGCACACAGGTGCCCGTGTATTCTTTACCGGTTTTGGCAGAGCCCGAGGATCTCCCGGATATGCTCCACATTCCTGCTGCCAACATTGATCGCGTCCATGCCGTTCAGCGCAAACGACAGCATTTCTTCCAGCGTATATTTTCCAAATCCTTCGCCGCAGCACAGGGGCATACTTCCGATCACCTGCAGGCCCATCCTGTGCGCTGCCTCCACCAGCGTGCAGTCCTCCCCCATGCAGGGCTGGTTCCTCACCGTCGCGGCATAGGGGTACTGAAGATTATAAGGGATCTGGATATATTTGAAATGGCTGTCGCCGCCGCTGACCTCCCGCGCGATCCGGTCGACCATTTCGATACTGATGTACCATTTCTCCTCCGCCGGCTCCATGGCAGTCATCTCGAAAGCCAGCCCGTAAGACCGGATCCTCCCCTCTTTTACTTTCTCCTCATACCACACCAGGAGCTTTGCAAGTCTCTGATAAAACATGTCCTGCGTCAGTTGGGCGCGCGTGATCTCGGGGAGATGGATATAATGGAGATCCACCGTGTCCACGCCCAGGTTCCGCAAACTGATCTGCAGTGCGATCTCAAAAAAATCAGGATTCAGCGTCTGGTACACCCCCTCATATTCACAGAAGTCATTCCGTCCGATCCCCCTCGGCTCCAGGACTTCCTGCAGACATCTTGCCGGATTCAGTCCGCTCACGATATCCCCAAACAAAAGCCCCGCCTTTGTCGCGAGAAAAACATCCTCCCTGCAGATCTCGCCGGACGCGAGCAGCGCACCGACCGCGGCGCCGACGTCCCGCTCGGAGCGCATGCCCCTGTAGTTGATCGCCGTGTCGACCGCCGTGATCCCGTTTCTGATCGCAAATGTGACCGCCTCCTCATACCGCCTCGAATCCTCGTCGGAAAACGTGCCAAGATGCGTCCCCAATCCTATTTTATACATGTTCATATGATGATGTCCTCCTTTGACAACTGTATGATATCCTCTTCGTGAAACCAGCCTTTTCATTTACTGTACCACAATTACAGCCGTCTTTCCATCATTCTGACTATTTTATGGTTGAAAATTTCAGCGCTTTATTCTATGAGTGGTCTCGGAAACGCACCCCAAAAATGAAAAAACTTTAGCTGCAAAATTGTAATTGCATTAGAGAGAGGGA
>VSNO01000080.1 GCA_009774375.1 Lachnospiraceae bacterium | reverse complement strand
CTCTGTTGTCTGTTGTGATCGTATATGTTTATAAGATTCAGTATTAATAGATAACCTTTCGGGATCCTGCCAGACTCCGGAAGTCTATTCAAAAACGGCTGCCACATACAAAATACAGCCGTTATTTTTTAGAAGATTTGCACTTAAGAAGCTGTCAGGAGATAACTAAAATAATTTGTTGATCATATTGAACAAATTATTTTCTGACAGTTCCACAACAACAGAAAGGAAGCAACAAATGAGTGAAACAAAGATCATGCTGGGCAATGAAGCGATTGCCCGCGGTGCCTATGAGGCCGGCGTCAAAGTGTCGAGCGCTTACCCCGGAACACCCAGCACCGAAATCAGTGAGAATATCGTGAAATACCCTGAAATCTACGCGGAGTGGGCGCCGAACGAGAAGGTCGCCATGGAGGTTGCCATCGGCGCCTCGATCAGCGGCGTGCGTGCGATGGCGTCCATGAAAATGGTCGGCGTCAACGTGGCAAGCGATCCGCTCTACACCGTATCCTATATCGGAGCAAACGGCGGTCTTGTCCTCGCGGCGGCAGACGATCCCGGTCTCTACTCCTCTCAAAATGAACAGGACTCCCGCTGTGTGGCGCGCGTGGCACAGGTTCCCGTGCTCGAGCCGTCCGACTCGCAGGAGGCAAAGGACTTCACAAAGCTCGCCTTCGAGTACAGCGAGCGATACGATACACCTGTTATGGTAAGGACAACGACAAGACTCGCACACTCGCAGGGACCTGTCACCCTCGAGCCGAGACAGGAGATCCCCGATAAGCCCTACGAGCGCAGTGCGGCAAAGCATGTCATGATGCCCGTGAATGCCAAAGGCCGCCATGTGCACGTGGAGAACCGCCTGCGGCAGATGGCGGAGGACGCCTGTGATTTTGAGATCAACAAGGCGGTCTACAAGGACACTTCCGTCGGGTTCATCACCAGCGGTATCCCCTATACATACGTCGCAGAGGCGATGCCGGACGCCAGCGTGTTAAAGCTCGGCCTTGTGCACCCCCTGCCGAGGAAGCTGATCGAAGAATTTGCCTCCAAGGTAGACAAGCTCTATATTTTCGAGGAGCTCGAACCGCTGATCGAGGAGCAGGTACGGTCGTGGGGCATCAACTGCATCGGCAAGGAACTCTTCACACTGCAGGGCGAATACAGCGCCAACATGATCCGCGAGCGCGTCCTCGGCATGAAGATCGAGACCGCCGCACCCGCACAGGTTCCGGCGCGCCCCCCGATCCTCTGCCCCGGCTGCCCGCACAGGAGCACATTCTCCGTCCTGAAAAAGCTCGGCATCCACGGCGCAGGCGATATCGGGTGTTATACACTCGGCGCAGTCGCACCGCTGAACGTGATCGACACGACGGTATGTATGGGCGCTTCCATCTCCACCCTGCACGGCATGGAGAAGGCAAAGGGCAAGGACTACATCAAGAACTGGGTCGCGCTGATCGGGGACTCCACATTCCTCCACACAGGCGTCAACTCCCTGATGAACATGGTGTACAACCAGTCCACCGGCACAGTCCTGATCCTCGACAACTCCACCACCGGCATGACAGGGCACCAGGATCACGCTGCCACTGGCAAAATGTTAAACGGCAAGGAGACCAAAGCGATCAGCCTCTACCATCTGTGCAAGGCGATCGGCGTCGAGCATGTATACGAAGTCGACGCCTTTGACATCGACGAGCTTGAAACCGTCGTAAAGCGCGAGGTTGCACGCGATGAAGTCTCAGTCATCATCGTCTGCGCCCCCTGTGCGCTCCTGAAGTCACAGGCTACCAGGGCAAAGTGCGTTGCCATTCCGGAAAAATGCAAAAAATGCGGCATGTGCCTCGTTCCCGGCTGCCCTGCCCTCACCAAAAACGAGGACGGAACAGTCACGATCGACGACACCCAGTGCAACGGCTGCGGCCTGTGCATGAAGCGCTGCAAATTTGATGCGATCGAGCGCGTCGAATAGAACGTAAACGAAGATGGAGGTTTATAGAAGATAATGACTACTAAAAATATAATGATCGTAGGCGTGGGCGGTCAGGGTACACTGCTCACAAGCCGTATCCTCGGCGGCATCATCACAAAGGCAGGCTATGACGTCAAACTCTCCGAGGTTCACGGCATGGCACAGCGCGGCGGAAGTGTAGTCACTTTCGTCCGCTACGGCGATGCCGTCGCAGAACCCATCGTGGAGGAAGGACAGGCGGACGTGCTGATCGCTTTTGAGCGGCTGGAAGCCCTGCGCTATGCCCATTTTCTGAAAAAAGACGGCGTCATCATCGTCAATGACCAGCGGATCGATCCGATCACCGTCGTGACCGGCGCCGCACAGTATCCCGAAAATATCATCGAGAATCTCAAAAAAGACTACAACGTAGTCGATGTCGACGCCATGGAGGAGGCAAAAAAGCTCGGAAATTCCAAGGTGTTCAACACGATCATCGTCGGTGTCGCGGCAAAGCGCATGGATTTTGAGAAAAGCCAGTGGCTTGAAGTCATCGAGGCAACCGTGCCGCCAAAGACCATCGAGATCAACAAAGCGGCATTTGAAGCCGGCTACGCGATGTGAAATCGCCGCTTTGCCGCGGCGATTAGGAGAACGCGATGCGTTCTCCCGGCTTTTCGCATTAATACTATATTTTACAAATGGAGGTTTATTATGCCGAAAAGAAATGATATCAACAAAGTTCTGATCATCGGTTCCGGTCCGATCATCATTGGGCAGGCGTGTGAATTTGACTACTCCGGAACACAGGCATGCAAGGCGCTTCGCAAGCTCGGGTATGAGATCGTCTTAGTAAATTCAAACCCTGCGACCATTATGACCGACCCTGAAATCGCAGACGTCACTTATATCGAACCCTTAAACGTCCGCCGTCTGGAGCAGATCATCGCAAAAGAGCGCCCGGACGCGCTCCTGCCAAACCTCGGCGGCCAGTCCGGCTTAAACCTCTGCGCCGAGCTTGCCAAAGAAGGCGTTCTCGACAAATATCACGTGCAGGTGATCGGCGTGCAGGTGGACGCCATCGAGCGCGGCGAGGACCGCATCGAGTTCAAGAAATCCATGGACGCCATCGGCATCGAGATGGCGAGAAGCGAAGTTTCCTACAGTGTCGAGGAAGCGCTCGCCATCGCCGACAAGCTCGGCTATCCCGTCGTGCTGCGCCCCGCATACACCATGGGCGGCGCCGGCGGCGGACTCGTCTACAATAAGGAAGAGTTAAAAACAGTCTGCGCGCGCGGCCTGCAGGCAAGCCTTGTCGGACAGGTGCTCGTCGAGGAATCGATCCGCGGCTGGGAAGAACTCGAGCTCGAGATCGTGCGCGACGCCGAGGGCAATATGATCACAGTCTGCTTCATCGAAAATATCGACCCCCTGGGAACGCATACCGGCGACTCCTTCTGCTCCGCCCCCATGCTCACGATCTCCGAAGAGCTCCAGAAGCGGCTGCAGGAACAGGCATACCGCATCGTGGATTCCGTACAGGTGATCGGAGGCACCAACGTGCAGTTTGCCCACGATCCCGTCACAGACCGCATCGTCGTGATCGAGATCAACCCCAGAACCTCCCGCTCCTCCGCACTCGCCTCCAAGGCCACCGGATTTCCGATCGCGCTCGTCTCCGCCATGCTCGCAGCCGGGCTGACGCTCAAGGACATCGAGTGCGGCAAGTACGGGACCCTGGACAGATATGTTCCCGACGGGGATTATGTCGTGATCAAGTTCGCGCGCTGGGCTTTCGAGAAATTCAAGGGCGTAGAGGACAAGCTCGGCACGCAGATGCGCGCTGTCGGCGAAGTCATGAGCATCGGCAAGACCTACAAGGAAGCCTTCCAGAAGGCGATCCGGAGCCTCGAGACCGGCAGATACGGACTCGGACACGCCAAAGACTACGATACCAAAACAAAGGAAGAGCTGCTGCTCATGCTCGCGCACCCATCGAGCGACCGCCATTTTATCATGTACGAAGCACTGCGCAAGGGCGCGACCGTCGATGAGATCTTCAACATCACCAAAGTAAAACACTATTTTGTAAAGCAGATGCAGGAGCTCGTAGAGGAGGAAGAAGCGCTCATCCAGTCAAAAGGCTCCCTTCCGGCAGACGAGGCATTGATCCGGGCCAAGAAAAACGGATTTTCGGACAAATATCTAAGCCAGATCCTGGAGATCCCGGAGGAAACCATTCGGAAGAAACGGATCGAACTCGGCGTGGAGGAGGCGTGGGAGGGCGTCCATGTGAGCGGCACCCCCGACAGCGCATACTACTACTCCACCTACAACGCCATGACCGAAGGGACTGTCCAGGACAAGAACCCCATCAGCACGGACAGGCCAAAGATCATGATCCTCGGCGGCGGTCCGAACAGGATCGGTCAGGGCATCGAGTTTGACTACTGCTGTGTCCATGCTTCCTTGGCGTTGAAGGAACTTGGCTTCGAGACGATCATCGTCAACTGCAATCCCGAGACCGTCTCAACAGACTATGATACCTCCGACAAGCTCTACTTCGAACCGCTCACGCTGGAAGACGTGCTGAGCATCTATCACAAGGAAAAACCGCTCGGCGTCATCGCACAGTTTGGCGGACAGACGCCGCTCAACCTGGCGTCGGAACTCGAGAAAAACGGCGTGAAGATCCTCGGCACACCGCCTTCTGTGATCGATCTCGCAGAGGACCGCGACCAGTTCCGCTCTATGATGGACAAGCTCGGTATCCCGATGCCGGAAGCCGGCATGGCTACCACCGTCGAGGAAGCACTTGAGATCGCGAAGAACATCGGCTATCCGGTCATGGTCCGCCCATCCTATGTATTGGGCGGACGAGGCATGGAGGTCGTGTATGACGACGAGAGCATGGCAGGGTACATGAACGCCGCAGTCGGCGTGACGCCCGACAGACCGATCCTGATCGACCGCTTCCTGAATCATGCGCTCGAGTGCGAGGCGGACGCGATCAGCGACGGCACGCACGCCTTTGTCCCCGCTGTCATGGAGCACATTGAGCTTGCGGGCGTCCACTCCGGCGACTCCGCATGTATTATCCCAAGCGTGCACATCAGCGCAGAGAACGTTGCCACGATCAAAGAATACACGAAAAAGATCGCGGAGGAGATGCACGTCAAAGGTCTGATGAACATGCAGTACGCGATCGAGAAGGGCAAGGTCTATGTGCTCGAGGCGAACCCGCGCGCATCACGAACCGTGCCGCTCGTCTCCAAAGTATGCAATATCCGCATGGTACCGCTTGCGACGGACATCATCACCTCGGAGATCACCTCGCGGCCGTCTCCTGTTCCGAACCTGAAAGAGAAGGACATTCCATACTACGGCGTGAAAGAGGCTGTTTTCCCGTTCAACATGTTCCCGGAAGTGGATCCCGTCCTCGGGCCGGAAATGCGCTCGACCGGCGAAGTGCTCGGCCTGTCGCCCTACTACGGCGAAGCATTTTACAAAGCGCAGGAGGCAACCCAGACACAGCTTCCGCTCGGCGGAACAGTCCTGATCTCCGTCAACGGCAAGGACAAGCCGGAAGTCGTCGAGATCGCCCAGCTCTTCCACGACGCGGGCTTTGAGATCCTCGCAACCCAGGGAACCTACAACCTGATCACGGAGGCAGGAATCGACGCGGAGCCTGTCAAGAAGCTCCACGAGGGACGGCCGAACATTCTCGACCTCATCACGAACGGCAACATTGACCTGATCATCAACTCCCCGGTCGGCAAGGACAGTGTCCACGACGACAGCTATCTCAGAAAGGCTGCGATCAAGGGCAGGATCCCCTACATGACCACCATCGCCGGTGCAAGAGCCACCGCAAAGGGCATCCTGTATGTGCAGAAACACGGCAATGCCGATGTCAAGTCCCTGCAGCAGCTCCACGGCGAGATCCGGGATAAAGAATAGGATAAAATCTGAAAAGAAAAAAGATCAAGGGAAACACTAGCGATTCCCTTGATCTTTTCCCAATTTCGATCCAATCTCTATCCGATCCCGATCCAGTCTCTATGCCAGACAAATCATCCTTGCGTAGCGCTTTTCCGAATCTTCAACCACCTTGATCTTTCCAGTCTGGATAAAATGTTCGATCCGCTTTGCATACCACCAGTCCCCTACACTGATCTGATCCTTCCCAAGAATATCCCCGATCAGCCTTGCCTCCTTGACCGGCTCTGATGTAAGCCTTTTCCAGATCAGGAAATCATAAAAGTCTTCCGGCACTCCGGTCAGTTTCCCATTGACGACTGCCCGCAAAGGACTGTTGTCTTCCTGCAGAACACTCCATACCATCGCATACATACGGATCTCTTCCGTTGTCAGAACCCTTTCACAGTCCAGAAATCCGGCAAACTCTTCAGCGGCAACCTCACCCCAGTTTTTGTATGAAACGATCGAATGATCCGAACGCACTCTGTATTCAGGCAGTCTCACGACCCGCACCTCATTCTGGTATCGTCGCAAACTGGCACACAACTGGTAAAATCCGCACCTTGAGTACGGCGCATCACTGTACCACACCCTGATCGGTTCCCCCTCTTCCAGATACGCCTGCAGACGCTCCATATGAGTACTGTAGTCATCACACAGTTTCATCAGCTCGGCCTCCATCTCCCGATCCGTTCCCCACTGCTCCTGTCCGTACATAGAGCAGATCAGACGCCTGCGGTACTCACTGCCCACCTCTTCCCTGATATCGCCAATGTCCAATAGGAAAGCGAGGCAGAGAACCTCCTGTGCCGTTCCCTCGATCCATCCGCAGTGTTCCCTTTCCGGCGGTCTCTTTTTTCCGGCTGTCCATACAGATGTCGGACCATCCACCCTGCCTGTGATGACCGTACTTTTTGCGGACTTCATCGAGCCCGCCTCACTTTCTCCAAATAATACCTCGATCATAACGCCTCTCCCCATAAAATCATTGATCCGCTCCATCATTCTCAGAAATCGGATTCGGGAATTCATATCTCTCGATCCGGCAGGTATGCGTCCTGCTCCCCGCAGGTTCCCCTTTATCATAGCTGATCCCGACCAGGAGGATCTCCCCGCCGTACGCCTCGATCGATTTCGGGTAGTGCTTCTTTTTGATCTGACTGATCGCACCCTGAGCCGTCTGATTCCATTTCAGCTCGATCACGAGCGCCGGATAATCCGAATCCCTCCTGGGCAGATATACGATATCCGCATATCCCTCCCCGGCAGGCAGCTCCTCCCACTGCAGGTAATAATCCTTGTAAGTATAGTACGCGAGCTTGATCACACTGCGAAGACTGTCTTCCTTATTATAGTGCAGCGGCGATGTCTCTTCTGCATGTATCTTTTCGATCTGCATGGAGACCGCTTCCTCTTTCATATGGATCGTGTCATAGATCAGCTGGTCACTCTCCACGACACGCCGGATCGTTTCCGCATGGTCCGTCTCCCTGACAGACTTCGAAAACTCCATCCGGATCTCCTCGTTGGGTATGCGCACTGTCTTCGTGCCCTCATCATAAGCGAGATATCCCAGATGGATCAGAAGCGTCAGCACGTCATCCCTGCCTTTAAACGTCACCAGATCGTTCGCAAATCCGTTCGTATTTACCCTGACTTCCATACCGCCGATCAGTTCAGCGATCACCCGCGTCAGCCCCGCATACCCCATACTGATATATCCCATCAGGCTCTCCGCAGCCGATGTCTCCGTCCAGTAAGAATCAAATGTCCCATTATCAGCAGCCTGCATCACAGAATTGGGATTGTACACAGAGCCCACTCCGCGAAACGAATACCCGTCATACCATTGTTTCATCGCCTGAAAATCTACATTTCCCCGATCGCAGAGCCGCCGCACCTCCTCCTGCGTAAACCCCACATACTCCCCAAATTTCCGGGGCGAGACCATCGTATACTCCCTAAAATCAGATATGGCAGACTGACGCCCGTCCTTCTTGACAGGGAGGATCCCCGTCATATAGGCCGCCGCGAAAATCTTCGACGTAGTCTGGCTGCTCTTGAACAGTGTGCGAAGAAATTCCAGATACTCCTGTTGAACCGACGGGTTCTCGCGGATCGGCGCATCCCACTCATCAATGATCATGATAAATTTATTTCCCGTCATCTCGACCGCACGGATCATTGTGGCCGGCAGTTCATTGCTCACCACAAGCTCCGGACAGGACACTTTCAGTTCCTCCGTGATCTTACTGCTGAGATAATCCGCAAGCTTCTTATAACGATCCGTATACGGTTTGATATAGGTCATATCAACATAGATCACATTGTACTGATTGAGATGCCGCAGATAGCTCTGATCCCTGCTGATGATCTTATCACAGAACAGCGCGGAGGAATCACAAGTCCTGTCATAGTATGCGCAGAGCATCTGCGCCGCAAACGATTTTCCAAAGCGCCTGGGTCTGCTGATACAGGTCAGCCTTCCCGGCGTTTCAATAGAGTTATTGATCAGCGCGATCAGCCCTGTCTTGTCAATATACAGATCATTTAATATCCCTGCAAATCCACTGTTTCCGGGATTCAGATAGACTCCCATATCATCCTGTCTCCTTCTATTGTCCTGTACACATTATTATCGCACAAAGGAAACCGAATGTCCATCTCTTCAATTCACCATTTCACCATTTCACCATTTCAACTTTTGACCAATCGCCAAATTTGTGTTATACTAGAGCATGTATGAAAAATGACAAAAAAGATAAAACAATGATTAAAGGGGGACATAAAATGGCTTGGTACGATGAAGCTGTCTTTTACCACATCTATCCTTTGGGACTTGCAGGCGCGCCGAAGGAAAACGCTTACGGGGAGCCGGAGCACCGTCTGAACACGCTGCTTCCCTGGATCGACCACATCAGGAGCATTGGCTGCAACGCCATCTATATCGGACCATTATTTGAATCAGTCGGACACGGCTACGAGACGACCGATTACAAAAAACTCGACAGCCGTCTCGGCGATAATGAGGACTTAAAGAATTTCGTGGCTGAATGCCACAAAAAAGAGATCCGGGTGATCTTTGACGGCGTGTTCAACCACACAGGACGCGATTTCTTTGCGTTCAAAGACATCAAAGAAAAGCGCGAGGGATCCCAGTACAAGGACTGGTACTGCAATGTGAACTTCTGGGGAAACAACGAGTACAACGACGGCTTCAGCTACGACAACTGGGGCGGATACAACCTGCTCGTGAAACTCAACCAGCGCAATCCCGCAGTGAAGGACTACATCTGTGATGTCATCCGCTTCTGGGTGAGCGAGTTTGATGTGGACGGTATCCGTCTCGATGCGGCGGACGTGCTCGACTTTGACTTTATGAAAGCGCTCAGACACGTCGCAAACGAGGTCAAGCCCGACTTCTGGCTGATGGGGGAGGTCATACACGGAGATTATTCGCGCTGGGTGAATGAGGGGACGCTGCACTCCGTCACCAACTACCAGCTGCATAAGGCGCTCTACTCCGGCAACAACGACCACAACTTCTTTGAGATCGCACACACGGTAAAGCGCCTGTACGAGATGGGCAGCAACAACCCCAACGGCTTCAAGCTCTACAATTTCGTAGACAACCATGATGTGGAGCGCATCTACACCAAACTAAACAACAAGGCACACTTCACGCCGGTTCATATCCTGCTGTACACGCTGCCGGGAATCCCCTCCCTGTACTACGGATCAGAGTTCGGCATCGAGGGCAGAAAAGAGAAGTTCTCCGACGATTCTCTCCGGCCGGCGCTCAACCTGGACGACTATAAAAATGCCCTGACAGACAATTCCTTCACCGCGCTGATCGCGGCGCTCGGACGCATCAGACAGCAGTCAAAGGCGCTGTCTTACGGCGACTACAGGGAACTGAAGCTCATGAACCGCCAGTACGCCTTCTCGCGCAACTTCGAGGGAGAAAGCGTGGTCGTCACCGTCAACAATGACGACAGTGACTTCACCATGACCGTTCCAGCCGGAAATGCCGCGGAATATGCCGGCGCACTCTCCGGCCAGAAAGTACGCGTGGAAAACGGCAATATCTGCGTCAATGTCAAGGCAAATTCCGGCGAGATCTGGCTGCCTGTCACAGACCAGACTGCCAGCAGGCTATCCGATGTGACACCTGTGGAGCTCCACGTGGAGGACGCCGTGAAGACTGCCGTTGCACCTGCCACCGAAAAAGCACCGGAAAAAGCGCCAGACAACCATGATGCAGACCCAAAAGCGCCCGAAAAAGCGTCCCATGACAATAGCGCTGCCACAAAAGAATCCGATCCTGCTGCAGCAAAAGCGACTGCTACCGCCGCCGTGCCTGCTGCCAAAGCGCCGGAAACCTCCGAGGACTTCGAGCGCGGAAAGATCGCAGGACTCCAGGAGGCGATCATCGCCATCATGGAGAAAAACGGACCTGTCACCGACCAGATGCGCAAAGACGTCACCGACAATGTCTATCACGATTCACTGATCAACTGGATCAAGAGTTTCCGATAAAAATGAGCTCCCATTTAAGCGGAAGCCCATAAAGAAGTATAAAGTATATGAAATTTCAGGCAGACCGCCGCATATGGCGGTCTGCCATAGGTCTGGCATCCAGTTCCCTTTTCTTCCTGTCTATCGCTGTCAGTAAACTTTCTGTTGCTTTAAACCGTCCATCCTCCGGTTTTCCTACGTCTGTCGGAATCATCCAACTGCGTATTTTTTCATTTTTCGGAATAAAGACGATCCAAAAATGTAGTTCATTTTTTATAAGGCAGCACGACGATAAAGATCGTACTTTCATTCGCACTCGCCGCCGTGACCGTTCCGCCGTGCAGCTCAACAATCTCCTTCGTGATCGCCAGCCCAAGTCCTGCACCGCCGGTCGCTGATGAACGCGCCGCATCCGCCCGGTAAAACTGTTCAAAGATATGTTCCAGCTTGTCGGGCGCGATGGTCTTCCCATGGTTTTTGATCATAACCTTCGCCTTATCTCCCTCCGCCTGCGCAAACAGGAGGATCTCCGTCCCGGCATAGCTGTAGCTGACGGCATTCCGGATCAGGTTGTCAAACGCCCGCGCAAGCTTGTCCGCATCGCCCATGACCTCGATCTCCGGCGCGATCTCAAGCCGCCATTCCAGTTCCCGCTCCGCGAGGATCGGTGCAGATTCACTGGCGAGCTGCTCAAGCATACGGCTCAGGCAGATCCGTTCACTGTCCAGTGTCAGCGTTGTCAGATTGAAGCGCGTAATATCAAAAAACTCGTTGATCAGCTCCTCCAGCCGCTCCGCCTTCCCGAGTGCGATGTCCGTGTAGCGGCAGCGAAGCTCCTGCGGGATCTGCGGCTCATCGCGAAGCAGCGTGAGATACCCGATCACGCTGGTCAGCGGCGTCTTTAAGTCGTGTGCCAGATACATGATCAGGTCATTCTTGCGCTGTTCGGCAAGCTGCGCGTCACTCTTTCGCGTCTCCAGCGTATGCTTGATCGAATTGATCTTCCGTTCCGTCGTGGCAAGCTCCTGCGAGAGTATGACATCGCCTGCGTTCTCCGTGATCAGCGCATCGATGCCGCGGTTGATCTCCACAAAATATCTGACAAAACTGTTGAGATAGATCATCTGTGCAATGATAAAGATGAACACCACGCCTGCCAGGAAATACAGGCTGAGATAATTGCGCACAACCTGTCTGTACGTCCAGAGCGCCCTTTCATATGCGTCGTTGTATCCCGCATAGACAAAATCACTCAGAAAGTCCACCACAAGGTTTGCAAACCGCCCGCGGAATATGAAATTATATAATGCGATCGCGCAGATCAGCGCCATGACTGCCGTTGTGACCGTGATAAACAGCAGTTTCATCTTCAAATGCCTGTACCCGCTGTCCTGCTTCTTTCTATTTATTAAAAACTTTTTCATCAAATCTTCTTATCCTTTTCACTCGATCGTGTACCCCACTCCCCAGATCGTCCGGATATATTTCGGACGCCGCGGCGGCTCGTTCATCTTTTCGCGGAGCCGCGCGATATGCGTCATGACGGTATTGTTGTTGTCGAGATAGCGCTCTCCCCAGACAGCCTCAAACAGCTCCTCCGACGAGACGACACTCCCGCGCCGGGTGCACAGATACCACAGAATGTCAAACTCCGTCGGCGTCAGCGTCAGAACCGTTCCATTCAGCAGGCATTTGTGGTTGTCCCTCGATATGTGCAGTCCCCTGATATCGATCTCGTTTAACGATTCCGCACTTTCTTTTGCGTTCTCTTTTCCGACGTTATAGCGCGTGTAGCGTCTCAGTTGTGTCTTGACCCGCGCCAGGACCTCCAGCGGATTAAAAGGTTTGGTGATATAATCGTCCGCGCCGAGCGTCAGACCCATGATCTTGTCGCTGTCCTCCACCTTTGCCGTGAGCATGATCACCGGATAAAAATATTTTTCCCGGATCCTGCTGCAGATATGAAAACCGTCGACATCGGGAAGCATGATATCCAGGATCGCAAGATCAAGTTCAGTCTCCTCGATGTATCTCAGCGCCTCTGCGCCGCTGTAGCACTTATACACCGTGTACCCGTCATTTTTCAGGTAGACTTCGATCAGATCGGCGATCTCCTTTTCGTCGTCGACCACCAAAATTTTTTCATTCATAATCGCCCCGCGCCCCCACCTTCTTTTTATCAAGACCATTGTACTACGTGCGCACGGCAATTTCAAGCAATGCACCTGTAAGTAAGCAATTTCTAAACGGCTCATCCTGTGCCGATTCCCAGTTCTTCCAGATCCATTCCGATGTCTGCAATACGGTCAGTTTTACGCATTTGGTTCCTTTCGTCAATGATCAGATCCTGCACATCAGAGCATATTTGAAATTCACACTTTTATCACATTTAGATAACAATTGAAACACAATTTGCGATTATATTATAACCATAACAGCGAGGAACAGACAGCACAGACAGCCAACAGACATATTTGACAGTGCAGGCATTTTTTATAAAACGATTTTATATTCGAAAGGAGATCTTATCATGTACGATAACAATGACAACTACTCTCAGCAGTCCAACAATCCATCCGCAAACAATAACAACGGCTATCCCGAATACTACTATTCGCAGAATATACCGAACGGAAACTATCAGCAGACGGTCAATCCCTCATCAGTTCCGCAGACAGGCAAGGCAAAGAAGAAAGGCGGATTTGGCAAAAAGACAGCCTCCGCCGCCTGCCTTGGCCTGGTGTTCGGCGTGACTGCCGGCGCCGTCTTCAGTGTTCCCGCTTCTCTCGCGACAAAGGAACTCAAGGAGACCAAGCGCGAGATCCAGCAGATGCAGGAGTCTTTCAATGCCAGCGCAGCCGGCAAGGCGTCCCTCTCAACGACGGCCGACTCGCTGAATGCATCGAACACGCTCTACAACAACAGCACCTCCGCCAATGTAACTGCGATCGCCAACAACTGTCTCCCCAGTGTTGTCTCCATCACAAACAAAAGCGTGACGGAAGTGCGGACCATGTTTGGTACCTTCCAGCAGGACGCGCAGAGCAGCGGATCCGGCATCATCATCGGCGAAAACGACACGGAACTTCTGATCGTCACAAACTATCATGTGGTTTCGGGCAGCAATGAACTCAGCGTCGTGTTCAGCTACGACGAGGACAGCGACGAGCCCTCACTGGTAAGTGCAAAGGTCAAGGGCTATGAGGCGGACAAAGATCTCGCCGTCATCGCAGTATCACGCGACGACATCACCGACGAGATGCGCTCCAAGATCAAGATCGCCACGATCGGAGACTCCTCGAACCTCGTACTGGGCCAGGAAGTCGTGGCGATCGGCAATGCGCTCGGTTATGGACAGTCCGTGACGACAGGCATCATCAGCGCACTCGGACGCGATGTTACCGTCTCTGACGAAAAGGGCGGCACGATCACAAACAAACTGATCCAGACAGACGCCGCCATCAATCCCGGCAACTCGGGCGGCGCCCTGTTGAACATGAACGGTGAGCTGATCGGGATCAACTCTGTAAAAGTAGCCTCGAGCTCCGTCGAGGGCATGGGCTATGCGATCCCGATCTCCGATGTGCAGTCCATCATTGAAGAACTGATGTTGAAGGAGACAAGAGACGTCGTGTCAGAAGACAAAAGAGGATATCTGGGTATCAACCCTATCGATGTGACAAATGAGATCTATGAAACATATGGCATGCCCGTCGGTGTCTATGTCAACATTGTATACGAGGATTCGCCGGCAGAAGCTTCCGGTCTCGTAAAAGGCAATATCATCACAAAATTTGACGGTCAGACTGTCAAGACAAGGGAACAGCTCGCATCGCTGCTCAGCTACTACAGCGCCGGCGAGACCGTTGAGATCGTCGCCATGGTGCAGAGTGACAACGGGTATGTCGAGAAGACCTTCCAGGTGATTCTGGGCACAAAAGACGTCTTTGGCGAGGACGCCAACAGCGGACAGTCTGCACCAAAACAGCAGGAGTCTGAAAATGATGTCGACGACTTTTTCAACAATCCGTTTGGTTCCTTCTGGTCATTCCCCTGACGAACATGAATCGAAAAGGACTGCGTCAGCAGTCCTTTTCTTTTATAGTTCTATCTTTGCCCTCTCCGCTACAGCCGGAACGCACAGCTGCGGATTGATATTTTCCTCAACCTCCACGACCATGCCCGCCGCTGCCTGTCCGATCTTTGCCATCTGCCTGACACCCAGGTGCTTCATGTATCCAAGCGTCACGCCTGCCATAAAGGCGTCCGCTGCCCCGTTGGTACCGACCTGCCCTTCACTGCTGCCCGCCGACTGCATGTACTGTTCGTCATAACATGCACAGTACACGCCCTTTTCCACGAGGATAAATACATTCTTCACGCCCTTTTCCATAATGATGTCCGCGGCGCGCTCCAGTGTATCCTTGTCCTGAATACGGATGCCGCTCAGCACCTCCGCCTCCGACTTTCTGCAGACTACAAGGCTGATTCTGTCAAGCACCTCCAGCAGCTTCTCCGCACTCTTTGCCGATACCGGCTCGGCAAACACCGGAGCCTTGCACCGCTCACACACCATAGCGATCGTCTCCTCCGGTATGCTCGTGTCCAGGATCACCATGCGCGCCTTGTTCAGCATCTCCATCTTCGGCATCACAAAGCTCGCCGTAAGGTAGTCATTGATCCGCCTGTCCGATACCGCAAGCCGCCGGTTTCCCATCCCGTCGGCAATATACAGGTGTACGGCAGTGTCTGCCCTCACCGTTTTCAGGGAATTTGAGATATCGATCCCAAGTTCCTCACAGTTATCTATGATCTTACGCGCATAGTCATCATCGCCAATCGCAGTGATCAGTTTTGTACCGACACCGAGAAGCCGCAGGTTATGGACGATATTTCTGCCTGTTCCTCCGAGTGACCGGACCACCCTGCCAGCACTGGACTCACCTTCCGCCAGCGCCTCCTCAGGCGAGCCTCCGATATCGATCCCCGCACCTCCGATCACGGCACAATAGTCCGGACCACTCGTCACATACCCTTTACCAAGTATATATCCTTTTTTCATCAGATTTGAAATATGTACTGCTGCCGAGGAGCGGGCGATCCCCGCCTTTGCCGCGAGCTCTTCCTGTGAAATCATCGGGTTTTCCATAATCCACTGAAATATTTGTGCCTCTCTGTTTGTCATATATACTCCCTTCTGTGCGATTTAACATTGTTCATATGGCAAGTATTCCCTATTTTTAATGATAACACTGCAGAGAAGTACTGTCAACGTATCAGTATTTTTTCATCGAACTTGTGATGTACAATTGACCCGTGATTTGATATACTTAAAATACATCTTTAACAATATCATCGAAAAAATTTCAGGAGGATTGTATATATGAGTAAGAAAAAAGTTGTTGTCGCGCTGGGTCATGACGCGCTGGGTTCCACCACGCTCGCACAGCTCAGCGCTGTCAGGAATACCGCAAAGGCTCTGGCGGATCTGGTGGAAGCGGACTACCAGCTGACGATCACGCACAGCAATGGCCATCAGGTCAGCATGATCCACAAGGCGATGACAGAGCTGCACCGCATCTACATCGACTACACACCCGCACCGATGTGCGTGTGCTCCGCGATGAGCCAGGGATATGTGGGCTACGATATTCAGAATTCTCTGAAATCCGAACTTTTGAGCCGCGGAATCTCCAAGCCTGTCAGCACGATCCTGACCCAGGTGACGGTCGATCCCTACGATGAAGCCTTCTACGATCCGAAGAAAGCGATCGGGCGCTACATGTCAAAGGAGGATGCTGACACGGAGATCAACAAGGGAAATTACGTTGTTCAGACTTCTGACGGCTACCGGCGCGTTGTCGCGGCCCCGCAGCCGATCGACATCGTGGAGATCGAGGCGATCAAAGCGCTCTCCGACGCCGACCAGGTCGTGATCGCCTGCGGCGGCGGCGGTATTCCGGTGATCGAGCAACAGCATGTTTTAAAGGGCGCCTCCGCAGTGATCGAAAAGGACTGCATCGCCGGCAAACTCGCCGCTGACCTCAAAGTCGATGAACTGCTGATCCTCACCAGCGTGGACTACGTATACCTGAACTACGAAAAGGACGACCAGACGCCGCTGGCAACACTGACTGTCGCCGACGCAAAACGCTATATCGGGGAGGGACAATTCGGAGAGACAGATATGCTTCCCAAGATCATGGCAGCGATCACATACCTCGAGGCAGTTCCAACTGGCAGGGTGGTCATCACTTCCCTGAGCAAAACAGCAGATGCCATCAACGCAAAAGTCGGCACCGTCATCACCGCATGCTGATAATCTTCCTCTGGGTGCCCGTGTGCATAAAAGGATCAGGCAGTGAGTCATATCGTTTACTCACTGCCCGATTCACTGATCACCAGCAGCATCGCTCCGATGATGATGCCAAAATCACCAAGGTTGAACACAATACCGCTGAACCTGTCATTCAGTTTTCTGACGAACCGGCTTACGCACTTATCTGCATCCATCAAATGGATCGAGAAATAGTCGACCACATACTTTCTTCTGAGCCTGTCGTATGTATTGCTGTAGGCACCGCCCAGTATCAGGGCAAGTCCGGTCTTCAGGACTCCTTTTCCTTTCCTACCGAGCATCGCTGCAAAGATCCCTGTCACAAACGCACTGAATACCAGGGAGAGCAGTGCGACCAGATACTGGTTTTGATCACCAAGGTTCAGCATTGCTCCCCTGTTATGGTATCGTTTGACTACGATCTTTCCATCTGCCAGTGTCTTTTCACCGACAGATCCTCCTTTCTCGATCCGGTACTTGACGAAGCTGTCCGCTGCCCAAAGTGACAAGAGTGTCATAATATAGGGCATTTCTCTCACACCTTTCCTGTTTCTTCAGTCTTATATCTCCTACGCTATCACAGGTGTGGGAAAAAGTCAAACGCATTATTTCCTGGTTGTATTGTCCTTGGTCGCACTGTCCACACTGCTGGTTTCTGTGCTGCTGCTCTCAACGCTTCCTGTTTCCGCGCCATTTGTAGTTCCTGCAGTGCTGTTCCCTGTGTTGCTGCTTCCTGTTCCCGCTGTTCCAGTGCTGCCTGTCCCTGCAGTGCCGTTTATCGTACCGGCCGTTCCAGTGCCATTTGACTGTCCTGCATTTGTCCCATTGGTCGACAGGTTACTCACGTCAAACCTGCCCTGGAGTCCGCGGTAGAACTCTTCCATGCTGTCATTGATCTTAAAATTATTTGTCTGCAGTATATCGATATACTCCTTGACGACCTTACTCAGATTGCTGTCCGGATTTGCGTCCACAAACTGCTGGTAATACTGCAGCGCTTTCTGGTCAATGGTATCGTTGGCATCGCCTTTATAATAATGCTCTACGCCCTCTGTCCTGTTGTATCCTCCACTGATCGCGTTTGTCGCGATCTCCTCGTACATCCTTGCCGCCGCCTCAGAAGACACCTCGTTTGGATATTTTTCCAGGTGCTGTTCAAAGAGGCGGGCGCGCTCCAGCATCTCGGAGAGTGTCATATTGATCACTTTCCGGTTTTCCTCATCAGACATCACCATGGACGGTGTATCCCCTTCCAGACGCATCAGGTCCATAAATGCGATCATATCCTCGGGCATGTACTGTCTGCTGTCCTCAAGTCCTGTAAAATCAATATTTCTGATATCATCGCCGAAACTCAACAGTCCTGTGAAAAACCGTTTCACATCGCTAACCGCCGCCCCTGCGATATTGGTATTGATGTAGTTTATGATACTGTTGGGATCTGTGTTCTCGTCACCGATCATGGCATCAAACTCACTGTGATCACCGGCTGCCGAATCCGAAGCGCCTTCGCCGGCTCCTTCACTGCCGCCCTCTGTGCTGCCACTCTCATTTGTCTGGGACTGGTCCGCACCTGTGACCGGATCCTTATTTTCATTTCTGTTATCTTTTTTCCCGCAGGCTGATACAGACAGTGCGCAGGTAACACACAATGCCGCGAATACCGCCCTGCGTACAGTGGAACTTTTTCTGTTCAATATACACATTTTTTTCATAATTTTTCCTCCATGTGATTCCATAGTTACTGCTGCCATCTTATTGTCCCTCACTTCAGGGAAAATATTCGGTGATTTTAAAATGAAAAAAATGTAATATATTTTATTTTATCCTTCGTTGTCATTTTATGGCAGATCAGAAGATAATCCCGTATGCCGCAGAAAACAGGGCAATGTACATCACACAGCAGAAAACCAAGTGTATGCCGCCATTTCTTTCGGACACCTGATTTTTGTCAGAAAATAATTTGTCAGACCTATAAACTGCCGTATGAGTTCAAGCACGGGATTATCACAGGGTAGTCCGTTGCCAATCTGTCGTCATCACTTCGCACCCGATTTCCTCTTCGTCGTTACAAACGCAACATCATATATACTGATCTCATGCCCCAGCAGCTGCATGATCCGCAGTTCATCCTCCGCATCTGACACAGCATTGTGTGTCTCTCTGTACCGCTTATCCCCGCTGAGCATTTTCAATACTGCTTCGACGCCATACCCCCACTTTAACCTTCCGGTCTTATAGCAGTCCGCCGTGTCAGGTATCGCCCTGTTATATTGGCGGTATGCCGCCAGGCGCATGATGTCATACCATTGATATCCCGCGTATTCCGGCAGATGATTTCTGTCAAAGGACGCATTGTATGCAAAAAGTTTCTGCACATGGTACGAATCCAGCCACTGCCTGATCTCCTGTAAAGCCTGTCTGCGGTCTGCGATATGGACATCCTCCCCGTCAGGCCTCAGTTCATTGGAAAACATCCCGCCCACCCTGTATTCCGGCGTGATTATGTAATATATCGAATCTGATTTCTCCTGTGTCTTTGCATCAGCGATCACTGCCCCGATCGACATAACCTCGTCGTTCCAATTGGTCTCTGTATCAATCACTGCAAATCTTTCTATCATTTGTCTCTCCGCCTTCCCTGTCATATATCTGATTCATGGTAGTGCTCATAGCCTATCTGATAACGTGAAGATCGTATACCTCAAAAAATCAGGTCATCAATTATCGTATCTTCTTTCTGAAGCGCCGCTTTTATCTGTATATTATTTTAAGATAATATACAGATAAAAACAATAACCTAAAATGCAATTCACAGATCAAACGCACGAATTCCTTTCATTAATCTTGGATTCAGAAACAGAAAAAGGAATGTCCCTTTTATACAAGACATTCCTTCCTCCGCGCCCCTACACCCCTCTCCCGATCCCGGCC
>VSNO01000008.1 GCA_009774375.1 Lachnospiraceae bacterium | reverse complement strand
AAAAAAGCGGGCAAACAATCACTGTCCACCCGCTTTTTTTTGACGTGCCAAAAAATCGGCTGTGAATAGTAACAAGAAAAGACAAAAAAATGCAAAAAAGTCTTGACTCTGACACTGTGTCATAGTTTATGATAAATTTATTCCCGGGAAGAACGTATAAAATATGTAAGGAAAGGAAAGAACGATGCTGACAGTAAACGAGGTAAGCAGACTGACGGGTGTGAGCGTCCGTTCACTGCACCACTATGATGCGATCGGCTTGTTGAAGCCTGCCAAGGTGACGGAGGCCGGGTATCGCCTGTACGGTGATGACGAGTTAAAACGCCTGCAGAATATACTGCTGTTCCGCGAGCTGCAGTTTCCGCTGCAACAGATCAGGACGATTCTGGATAGTCCGGATTTTGACCAGCGGGAGGCGCTTGCACAACAGATCAGACTGTTGGAGCTGCAGCTCGCCCACACGCAGAAGCTGATCTCGTTTGCGCGCAGGCTGCAGGAAGAAGGAGTGGAAACAATGGATATGAAGGCTTTTGACGCATTTGAAAAAGAAGAAATGAAACAATATGAGGAGGAGGTTCGCAGGCGGTGGGGTGATACCGCGGCATATGGCGAATATCAGCAGAAGGCAAAAGGGAGGACGGACGCGGAGCAGGCAGAAATCGCCAGCCGGCTGATGGAGCGCTTTGCCAGGATCGGCAGGCTGCGGCAGGGTTCTCCTGCGGATCAGGCAGTGCAGGAGGAGGTTGCCGGGATACAGGCGTTTATCACGGAGCATTATTACCAGTGTACGGACGAGATCCTGCACGGTCTGGGCGAGATGTACGCGGGTGATGAGCGCATGAAGCGCAATATCGACAAAGCCGGCGGGGAGGGCACCGCGGCGTTTGTCAGCCAGGCGGTCGCGCTGTACTGCGCACGGGAGTAACACAGGACAGTCAGTGTGAAATCAGCGATTTCACCATACTGATCGGAGTGCCCGCCGAAGCAGGTGAATGGGAGTTTGTGTGCACGGTGCGGAACAAATGATGGAGGGGCGACAGTGCATGTTGCGCCCTGCCATGGCAACTTACAGATTCAAAAAGGCAGCTTGCCGCATTGCGATTGCGGCGGCTGCCTTTTTTGCGTATGATGTTTAGGAATGAAGCATTGGAGGAAATAAAAACAGAAAGGAATAAAAAGGAATAGAAAGGAACAGGCAGATGGGACCAGTGATCAAAGCAGAGGGATTAAAGAAGTATTTTGGCGATGTAAAGGCAGTGGACGACATCAGTTTTCAGGTGGAGCGTGGGGAGCTGTTTGGCTTTCTGGGCATCAACGGCGCGGGCAAGTCCACGACGATCAACATGCTCTGCACGCTCTATCCGGCGACGGCGGGAAGAGTGGAGGTCTGCGGATTTCAGGCGGGAGAACAGGACGAGGAGATCAGGAAGCGGATCGGAGTCGTCTATCAGAATAACTGTCTGGACGACAAGCTGACCGTGGAGGAAAACCTGTTTGTCAGGGGTGTGCTGTACGAGAGAGACCATAAAAAGCTGCGTGCTGCCATTGAGAGGATATGCGGTATACTGGAACTCGAGGACGTATATCACAGGCGGTTTGCAAAACTTTCCGGCGGGCAGAAGAGGCGGTGCGAGATCGCAAGGGCACTGGTCAATACGCCGCAGATCATGTTTCTGGACGAGCCGACGACAGGGCTTGATCCCGCCACGAGAAAAAAGGTGTGGGAGTCTCTGGAACGGCTGTGCCGGAGAGCAAGGCGGCGCTGCCGGTTCTGGACAGTGTGAGGGAACTGATCGACGGGTTTGAGATGGTGCAGGGCTCCATGGACGATGTGTTCTTGAACGTGACAGGAAAAATACTGGAGGGTTAAAATGAAAGAAATCTATTATTTGTCAAAGAGAAATATGCTGCTTTATATCAGGGATTACGTGTCCGTCTTTTTTTCCGTGCTGTCCATGCTGATCGTGCTGGCATTGATGGTCATCTTTCTGGGAAGCATGAACAGCGAAAACGTGGTGAGCGCGCTCGCGGCGTCCGGCGGGGTGCGGGATACCGCGGCGGACGAGAGAAATGCCGCCTGGCTGATACAGATGTGGACGCTTGCGGGGATCCTGGAGGTCAATGCAGTCACGATCACACTGACGATCATGGGAACGATGGTGCAGGACGAGGCGAAAAACAGGCTGGCGTGTTTTTACATGGCGCCGGTCAGGCGGATTCAGACCGCGCTTGGATATATCTTTGCAGCATGGATTGTCGGTACAGGCATGTGTGTGCTGACACTGGCGCTGGGTGAAGCCTACATGGCATTGTGCGGGTATCCGCTGCTCGGTGTGGCGGATTGCCTGAAATTATCTGGCATGATTGTGCTGAACACGTTTATGTATGCGGCGCTGTTTTATCTGCTTGCGCTGTTTGTGCACAGCGAGAGCGCGTGGAGCAGCATGATGACGATCATAGGGACGCTGGTAGGCTTTGTGGGCGCCATTTACCTGCCGATGTCCATGCTGCCGGAGAGTGTCGGCAGCGTATTGAAATGCCTGCCGGTGCTGCACGGCGCCGCGATGATGCGGGACGTCTGCACGGAAGACGCCATCGCGCGGACATTTGACGGGCTGCCCAGGACCGCGGGAGAGCAGTTTCGCGAGCAGATGGGCGTGACCATTTTCATAGGAGATCAGGAAGTGTCGCTGCAGTTTCAGTTTTTATTGATCGCGGTATATGCTATAATGGCTGTAACGATATCCGTGTGGATCAGCAGGCGGCGCAGGCTGAGAGACCGTTGAGATGAAATTGGAGGGGTTATGAAGATTACGATCACAGAGCCGGGCGAGGGCGAGGAGGACGAGATCATTGTCCGCTGCCGTCATATGGATCAGCAGCTGTTAAAATTGATCTATGCGGTCAAGGCGGGGCGGGAGAAGATCACTGCCCTGCAGGCCGGGAATTATTTTCAGGTCGCGCCGGAGGAGATCTATTATTTTGAGGCGGTGGACAATAAGGTTTTCCTGTATCTGGAAAAGGAGGTCTATGAGACCAGGATGAAACTGTATGAGCTGCAGGAGATTTTCCAGGGAACGGATTTTTTCCGTGCGTCCAAGTCCTGCATTGTCAATCTGTCGAAGGTGAAACGGTTAAGAGATGTGGCTTTTGTCTTTGTGTGTGTGACAACCTGTGTGCTTGCTGTGACGGCATTGTACATTACTGTGTTCTGGCAGCAGGCGGTACTGGGGGTGGAGATTTTGTGGCAGATTCTGGGTGTCTCCTTTCTGTGCAGTCTTGTGGCAGGTTTTTATCCGCAGCGGGAGATCGGCAAAAAGGCGCTGCTGTGTATTTATGTATGCCATTATGTCCTGACGAATGCGATCGTCCTGGGCTGCGGGATCTGGTTTGAGTGGTTCTATCTTGACAATCTGCCGATGGTACTGGCGATGCTCCTTGCCATAGCGGCTATCTTTGTGTTTGTTTCCGCTGTTGTGTGGAGGCGGGGGAAAAAGCAGGCGGAACGAATGAATGAGCGGCTGCGGCTGTATCAGCAGGAGAATAGATAAGCCCTGTTGTTAAAAAGCATAAAATGTCAGTTGATCACATCAAAGGTCATTGCAGGAGGTCGTTCAAATCTTTATAGTAGGATCAGGAATCTTGGAAACTATCAACAGTTCCTTGAAACCATAAGGAAAAACAAACGGAGGAGAGATATGGACGAACAGAGATGGATCACAGATACGGTTGAAAAAATCAGGGAAAAGATCAGTTGGGTAAGCGAGAAAAATAAAGATAAGATTCCCTACACGACGGATGAAAATGGAAACTACGACGACCGGAGCGACAGCACAAAAGACTGGAATGCAGATGATGGATTGAACTGGTGGACGAATGGCTTCTGGGGCGGGATTCTGTGGCTGTTGTACCAGGATACGGGGGAGGAGCGCTACATTGACATGGCGAGGAAATGTGAGAAAAAGCTGGAACAGACTTTCTCGGATTTCTACGGGCTTCACCATGATGTGGGATTTATGTTTCTGCCGGCTGTGGTGGCCGACTACAGGATCACAGGAAACGAGGAAGCGAAAAAGGCTGCGCTGCACGCCGCGAATCTTCTGGCTGGACGTTTTAATCCGCAGGGAAATTATATTCGTGCATGGAATGATTTACCGGATCAGGACACCAGAGGCTGGGCGATCATTGACTGCATGTTTAACATATCGCTGCTGTACTGGGCGTCAAAGGAGACTGGAGATCCGCGATACCGGCATATTGCCATGCGCCATGCGGACAGTGTCATGACGCACTTTATCAGAAAGGACGGCTCGGTGATCCACATCGGGGAGTTTGATCCTGAGACAGGGGCATTTGTAAAAAGCCATGGCGGACAGGGCTATGGGGAAGGCTCCGCGTGGACGCGCGGACAGGGCTGGGCGCTGTATGGCTTTGTGAACAGCTATACCAATTCGGGAAAAGAGGAATATCTCGACACGGCAAAGAGGGTGGCGCATTACTGCATTGCCAATATCCCGGAGAGCGGCATCATTCCTGTTGATTTCCGGCAGCCCGAAAAACCTGCGCTGGAGGATTCCTGCGGCGCCTGTGTCATTGCGGGAGGACTGATCGAGCTGGCAGACTGTGTTCCCGAAAATGAAAAGCAGGTTTATTTACGTCCGGCAGTGAAGATATTAAAGGCGATCACGGACACAAGGACTGACTGGAGCCGTCATTGTGACGCGATCGTTCAGAACTGTACGGGGGCGTACCATGACAGCAGGCATCATTTCACGATGGTATATGCGGATTATTTTTATATTGAAGCGATATATAAGCTAAATGGTACAGGAATACGCATATGGTAGAAATGTGCAGGAGGCAGGAGTCACAGACTCTCTGCCTCGTTTTTTGAAATATGCCGCTGAGGCGGCGCACGGGTCGCGCGGCGAGTAGTGGAGAAGGGCATTCCCCTACTTGATTGCAGATTCTTACGGTCTTTAAAGATCGCAGTGGTATTTTATATAATTCTGTTATATTTCAAAGTGGCGGCGGAGATTTTTCCGGCTTAAGATAAAGATGCATACCTGTTTTGCATGGAACCGTACAGGTTCTCACAGGTGTGGCAGGAATGGAGGAGATAAAGAATGCGGAATGGATATGTGATCAGTATCAGGGACACATGGATGCAGGAGACAGCCGGGAACTGTTTCCGATATCCTGTGCCAGAGGAGGCAAAGGGATTTTATTTTCAGGGGTTCTGCAGGCGCAATGACAGCAGTATGGACTTTATGGGCTGGTATGGACTGGTGCTGGCCGTGGACAGCGGCAGCGCAGTGCAGACAGACTGTACAGTGACAGTCACGCCTGCCGAGGGGGAACCGCTCCGCAGAACCGCGGCGCTTCTGCTGGAGGAGGGCAGGAATATGGTTGAGATCCCTTTTGCGGAGTTTCCGGTGGAGACTGTGGCGGAGGACAGATGGCAGTTTGTGAGCGGCATTGAGATTTCGTTTGGAGAAGCGGATCAAACGGAAGATGGGGCGGTCTGTCTGGCAGGCTTGTATGCGGTCCGCTCGAAGGGGATTTTTGCAGAGATGCCGGTGAAAGGAAGGTCGCGGAAGGCTGGGGAGAGTGCGCTGTATGACGGGACGATATACAACTGCACAGACAGGGATATGGCCGTAGAATTACAGCAGGTCTTTGAGGGCTGGGAGTCCATGATGGCAGAACTGAGCATGGATTCCCAGCATCAGTACAGATCGGGAGACGAGAGGCGTATCACGATACAGCCATATGGCATGATCCGATTTACAGTGCGTCTGACCGTTCATGACAACATGGTTCCAGGGGGACATGAGAACACGCGGATCCGTGTCACTGGTAGAAACAGATATGGTACTTTTTCCCAGGAGCTTGTATTGAAAACGATGTGTGCGCTGCCGCACCCGTATATCTATCATGACAGGGCGGGCTGGCAGAAGGTGATGGAAAAGATAAGGACATATCAGGTTTATGAGAAACCCTGCAGGGAATACATCGACACTGCTCAAAAGTGGGAGGTATGTCCTCCTGCTGTTGGCCGGGAGTACTGTTATGAGACGCGCGAGGAGACGAACACCATGTCGGCGGCGTACGCCTATGCCCTCACGGGGGATGAGAAATACGCCGGAAAGCTTGCCATGTTTTTCCGATATTTTACGGATGAGGAGACAGGGTATCCGGCGCGGCTGAAGGGGTGCAGCCAGAGTTATGTGCAGGAGGGACATTTTTTCCAGCATCTGGCAATCCCGTATGACATCATCTATGACTCGGAGTGTCTCTCCCAGGCGGACAGGGAGGCGATCGAAAGGACGTTCCGCCTCTACATGGACCAGCTCGACAGACATATCCGCAGCGGGAAGATCTCGAACTGGCTCATCTCGGAGATCGTGGGCGCTTTCTACTGTGCGCTTGCCATACAGGATATGGACAGGGCGCTGCGGTTTCTGTTTGGAAACGGCGGCCTGATCGAACAGTTCCGCCATGGCGTGTTCAACGATGGGTGGTGGCATGAGTGCTCGGTGGGATACAACACATGGGTTTCCTCGATGATGATGCACGCGGCGCATGCCATGCTGCCGTTTGGCTATAACCTGGTGCACACGCGCTTTCAGATTCCCTACAACCAGGAAGTGAGTTCGGTCTATGCGGACAATGCGCCAAAGGTCCTGTCTGGTATGTACAATCAGAAATGGGGCGGGAACACAAAAAATTATGTCTGCATTAAAGATATGTTTGATGCGGTTCCCGCATTTCTCGACTACAGGGGTGTGTTGTTCGGCATTGCGGACTCAGATGAGAAAAAGCTGTCGGGAGTACATTTTGGTTCCACTTATGATCTGGCCTATACCTATTATCAGGATCCGCGGTACATACCGGTGATCAAAAAGAGCAGGCCGGACCCGATTTTTGGCAATCCGGAACTGCTGGAGACAGTGCAGCCGGCGGATGACGGTGGACAATACTGCCACAACGCGTATTCGGACAACATCGGCATCATGATGCTGCGGAGCCGGAAGCGGGGCAGGGAGCCGCGGGAACAGATACAGGCAGTGCTGCGGTACGGCTCGCACGGCGGTGCGCACGGACATTTTGACACGGCAGACCTGTTGTCTGTCATGCGGTACGGCAGGAGCTTTTACAATCCGGAGAACTGCTGGTGGGGCTATGCGCATTTTATGTACAAATTCTATGTGCAGTGTTCGCTCACCAAGAACATGGTCGTGGTGGACGACAAGATGCAGATTCCGGCGGATTCCAGGCGGATCCTGTTCGGTGAGCAAAAGCTGTGCGCTTCGGCAGCAGAATTTTACGATCGGGATCAGGATACAGACGACGGGGACAGCCTGCAGGCTGCGGGTGTCGAGATACGGACCAGGTGGGCGTATCCGCCGTATGGCGGCATGGTCTACTATCAGGACGGGCAGACCAGCACGAAGGAGGAGCTGCGCAGGCGCTGTCAGATGAATCACTGTTATCTGCCGGTCGTCACGGGGGAGGACAGCCCTGCCTACGGGGAGATGAGCGGCTTTACGGAGGAGATCCTGCAGCGGCGCGTGATGGCTGTGACGGATGACTATATTGTGCTGTTCGATTATCTGCAGGGCAGCGAAGCGCATATATTTGACAGCCTGATGCAGATCAAAGGATTTCAGGGAATCGAGGGGGATTCTGTCAGGTACGACAGGCATACAGAGCAGCTTGACAGCAATCCGGTGTCGGATGCGCAGTTTATCACGGACTGTGACTGGTATCGCGCGGAGGGTGTGACGAAGGCGCGTTTTGAGACGCTCTTTACAGAGAAGGACGCGGGAGAGCAGCAGCGCTGTGACCGCTCGAATTACAATGAGCCTGGTCTGTTAAAGATGGATGTGTACACGGCATGGCCGCCTCAGACTGAGCAGATCGTGGGGAGGGTCGCAGTCTACGATGGCTGGGCGGCGGACGGGACAGGATATACGATACCGCTGTCGTACCGCGTGGAGGGGGACGGCGCAGTGCTGGCGCAGGGCGCTTTTGACGGGTGGATACTCGGGCGCGGAACAGTCGACGTGGATCTGACAGGGGTGCGGGAGCTGTCGCTGATATTGAAGCAAAATGATATCAGCAGCGAGAACAGGGACTTTGTCCGCACGCCGCAGGGATGTTTCTGGGGCGAGGCGGTTATCACATTCCGGGATGGCACCAGCGTCGATATCGGCACATGGATCCGGGAAAATGCCGGAAAGGTTCACTGCACTGACAATTCAGACGACAGCGCTGTATTACATGTGGCATTTGAGAATACAGACAGGGGCTGCGGTATTGGCAGGGATTATAAAGACGGCCGTGTAACGATCGTGGGGAAAACGTATCAGAACGCGATCCCGGCAAGCACCCTTGACCATAACAGGGAAGGCGTGATCCGTGTTTCACTGGCAGATATTCCGCCAGAGCATCTTGAAGGTGCAAGACTGCGCGCCTGTGTCGGCGTGGATGCCTTTGCGGGGGATGAATCCCGGAAGCGGAAGATGTACGCGGTCAGGTCGGAGGGCACAAGGGCGAGATTTGTCACCGTGATCGAGCCCTATGAGGACAGGGCGGCGGTGAGCGGAGTCCTGGCGGTTGACGAGGATCAGGTGAAGGTTGTCCTGAAAGATGGCAGGGTGCAGACGGTCGGTGTCCTGGATATGGAGGATGCGGACGGCGGCAAGGTGCGCGTCGTTATGCGCACTTCGAAATGTAATCATGCTGAGAATCGGTAAATATCGGGATTTTTATCGGGAGAGACAACTGGCATAATCATAAGTGACAAATATCATATCTGTGCCTGCCGGCGGCCGCAGTCGGCGGGATCTGGCAGGCGCGGGAAGAAAAGGAGGTTTCTATGGGTGCTGTAAAACAAAAGGGAGAGGGGCGAAGGAAGCAAAAGAGGCGAAAGGATGCAGGGCTGATCGCGGGTATCAGATATGATATCAGGCACAATCCGTATCTGTGCCTGCTGTGTGTGCCGACCATCATATGGTTTGTGATCTTTGCCTATGCGCCGCTGGTCTATCTGCTGGTCGCATTCAAGAAATATTCTGCCACGGCGGGGCTGTGGGGGAGCGAGTGGGTGGGATTTAAGAATTTCGAGGCATTTTTTGGCTCGAACAGTTTTTACAATGTCACGTTTAACACGATCTTCCTGAACGCATTGTTTATCCTTGCGACGATGTTCTTCTCGATCCTGATCGCGATCGCGCTCTCGGAGATCAGCGGGAAATATTTCAAGAAGACGACGCAGTCCATCGTGATCCTGCCGCATTTTATCTCGTGGACGGTCATCGCGATGCTGTGCGAGGCGCTCCTGAAGACAAATAACGGGTTTGTCAACAATATTCTCGTGGCGCTCGGCTTTGAACGCATCAACTTTTATCAGAATGCGGATGTGTGGCCGGCGCTGCTGACGATCCTGCGCATCTGGCAGGGAGCGGGCTACGGATCGATCGTCTATCTGGCGGCGATCACCGGATTTGACCAGGAAATGTACGAGGCGGCGCGCGTGGACGGCGCGACCAGGGGACAGTGTATCCGCTATCTGACATTGCCTCTCCTGAAAACGACGGCGGTCATGCTCTTTATCATGAATATCGGCAAGATCTTCAACGGTGATTTCGGTATGATCTACAACCTTGTCGGGACGAATTCCATGCTGTACCGCACGACGGACGTCATCGACACGTATGTGTACAGGATGCTGGTGGAATCCACCAATGTGGGGCAGTCCTCTGCGGTGAGCCTGTGGCAGTCCATCATGGGCTTTATCACGGTGATGTTTGCAAACTGGGTGACGAAGAAGGCGGACCCGGATTCGGCAATGTTTTAAAGGAGGGAATATACTATGGCAAAATCAAATGCAGACCTTGCCTTTGAGGCAAAGAGCAAGATCAGACAGTCTGCCGGGGACAAGGCATTGAACCTGTTTTTCGTGGTGTTTATCCTGGTGTTTGCAGTCGTGTGCATCACACCGTTTCTGCTGGTGGTCTCGGCGTCCTTCAGCGATGAGACGATGTTAAATAAGCTGGGGTATTCCATTTTTCCAAGGCAGTTTTCGCTCGACGCGTACAAGCTGGTCACGACGGCGGGCGACATTCCGCAGGCGTACATCATCACGATCTTCACGACAGTCGTGGGTACGTTCTTATCCATGTTTCTGACCTGCACGGTCTCCTATGCGATGTCGGTAAAGAATTTCCGCTCGCGGACGGCGCTGGCGCTGTTCATCTATTTCACGATGCTCTTCAACGGGGGACTGGTGTCAAATTATCTGCTGATCAAGAAGTTCCTGCACATTGACAACAACATTCTCGTGCTGCTGCTTCCGAGCCTGTGCAACGCGTGGAATATCCTGCTGATGCGAAATTTCTTTAACGGGCTGCCGGACTCGCTCGCGGAGTCGGCAAAGATCGACGGGGCGAACGATATGTTTATCCTGTGGAAGATCATTCTGCCGATATCGAAGCCCGGACTGGCGACGATCGGCCTGTTCTATGCGCTGAGTTACTGGAATGAGTGGTACAAGTGCCTGCTCTATATCGACACGTCGCACTCGAAGCTCTACACGCTGCAGTACCTGATCCAGCGGATCCTCCGCCAGGTCAACTATGCCGCGAACCTGCCGAGCGAGGCGGCGGCGCTGCAGGGGCAGTTACCTACATATTCATTCCGGATGGCGACGATCGTGGTGACGATCGGTCCGATCATACTGCTCTATCCGTTCCTGCAGAAATATTTTGTACAGGGTCTGACGGTGGGATCTGTTAAAGGATGATAGATCGAGTAGGGAATCTTCCCTACTCGATCTTGTTTTGACTGCGGTATTGGTTCGGCGTCATGCCGGTGTGTTTTTTGAAGAAGGTAAAGAAGTAATTCTTGGTCGCAAATCCCAGTCTGTCGCTGATCTCCTGAATGGAGGTGTCCGTCTTTGCGAGCAGCTCGTAGATGATCTCCAGCTTGCAGCCTGTGATGTAGGTTGAAAGGGATTCGCCCGTGTTTTCCTTGTAAATATTGCGGAGATAGTTGACGGACAATCCGACCTGCTCTGCGATCATGATGACGGAGAGGTTTGCGTTATATATATTTTCTGACACGAGGTTCTGTACCTGGCTGATGAGCGCGTCTTTTGAATGGTTGTGCAGTTTGATCTCGGAGAGCGCCTGGATGTCACTGTGACAGCGGTTTTGGAACTGTTCCCTGTATTCGGACAAAAGCCTTGGCTGGCTGTTCAGATCGTTTTCTGTGTACAGTGTGCCCAGATCATTGGCGTGTTCGAAGCGCTGGAGCGCATCGGATAGGTGCGACAGATGGCGGTGGATCTGGTCACATTCGTAGGGACGGATGGCTTCAAAAAAGTGGTCCAGTGCCGTGTCCAGCGCAGCGGTGTCCGTATTTTTGACAGCGGCAGTGACCGCGGTGTCGATCGTGAAGGGATAGGTCTGCTCGTCAAACGGGGGGATCTGCATCTCGTCATAGAAAACAATGCTGTCCATGGCGTGGAGCATGCCCGTGTCGAGTGCGGTGCGCGCTGTCTCGTAGGAGACAGAGATCGTGTCGAGCGCGTCGGTGACACTGCCAAAGCCTGCCGCTACCTGAAACTGTCCGCGCTGGCGGAATAATTCCTGCATCTGCCGGGCGGCTGTGAGAAACTGTTCCCTGCGCCGGTCATCAAATCCTGCGAAGTTTGCGAGGAAGAGGACGCGCGGGGTGATGGTCTCTATGCTGCGGATCGCTGCGATCCCGTCCATGAGTTCCATGGTGACGTTCTCAATCAGAAATTTGATCAGGGAGAGATCATTTTCTGTGTCCGGCTCTGACGGCATGTCCACATTGACGACGAAGACCATGTAATTTTCATATTCAAAGGAATTGTCGAGCGCCAGGAAATCCTCGCTGTTTGGCTGGATGGCAGCGGAGGGCTGCTCCAGCAGGAGGCGCAGGAGCTTCTGTTCCTTCTGGTGTTCAAAGGTGTGGCGGACCTGTTTTAGCGCCGTGTATTTCTCGATCAGGTTTTGAAAAACGGTTTCGATCAGTTCAAAATCATTCCGGGTGCTGCCGGCGTTTTCGTCGGGCATCAGTTCATTGATGTGGATGGTGTGTTTCAGGTGTCTGACCGGGCGGTAGAGCGCCATGCTTGCCAGCAGGGACAGCATGGAGGTCACGAGGATATAGACGATGCTGTAGCGGAAGGTCAGACCGAACAGGTAGCTCCTGGAGTATGCCTTGTGCGGGGAGATGACAGAGATATAGGTGATCCCCATCAGCGCGTTCTTGCGATACATGATCGTCTGTGCGCCCATCTCCGACTGCCATGTGAAGCTCCCGGTGTCGGCGTGCTGCTGCAGGATCTCCTGATATAAGGGATCAGCAGACAGATCCCGCATGAAATAGCTATCCTGTGAGGCGGCCATGACATAATGGTTGTGGTTGACGATGATCAGATCCATGTTTCCGCTGTTCCTTGCCAGGTTGATTTGCGAGGCATAGGAGTCATAGTCCAGGTTGATGACGAGGGCGCCCCGGCTGTTCGTGTAGAAGATCAGTGAGAGTACGCGCTGGGTCTGCGTGTGTTTTCCGTTGAAATAACTCACGCGGGGCTGATAGAACACAGGGCGCCTGCTGGGAACCAGCGTGCCGATATATTCCAGCAGATCTTTGTCGTAGTACTCGTCCAGTGACATTTTGCGGGATTTGGTCAGCACGGTTCCGGTGGAGAAATTGATAAAATCGAGCGAGGTGATCATGCTGTTGCTGCTCTGGATCCGGTCGTAGATCTCCCGCGATGCGATGGAGGTCGGCAGGTCGAACGTGTCGCCGTAGAGAAGCCTGTAGGTCGCGGCCTCGTCCAGCATCTGGTATGCATAATTGGAGATATCATGCAGGGACGAGTCGTTGAAGGACATCGCCTGCTCGATATTCTGCCAGCCGAAATTGAGAATGGTCCTGTTGTTCTCCTGCTGGATCCTGGACAGGAGCAGGATGGAAAAGATCAGGAAGGTAAAACAGGACACGACGATATAGGACAGCAGGACCTGGCGAAAATAGGTCTTTTTGTGAAATTCCTGTATCATATTGCGGACTATGTTTTTTAACGTTTTCATTCTCAATGCACTCCTTCATGGGTTAAAATACCTTTATCAATATAGCATATTTATATGGGTGCAGGCAATTTTGAAAGTTAAGATTCAGATAGAGTGTTAAAAATTGTACTATAGACAGGCACGGTTCAAAACGTTAAGAATTCGGGCAGTGTTATTTAATGGAATTGAATTGTGGGAGAAAAATTGGTATCGTATGGTCATGAGGTGAATAGATATGTGTCCGGACAGATTGATTCACGGATATGGCTCTTGCTGTTTTATTATGAAATGGACAGTTCAGAGACAGGTTATTGGATAAGGATCGAATAAAGAAGGAGGAATTTTGATTTATGAAGAAGAATAAACGCATATTGGCAGGTCTGCTCGCAGCAGTGACGGCATCGACAATGATGCTGACAGGCTGCGGAGGGGACAAGGCGGCAGATGCGGGCGCACCGGCAGCAGATACACCGGAATCCGCGGGACAGGCGGATAAGGATCCGGCAGGGGATAACACGGCATCGTCGGATACGGGAGCTTCCGGTTCAGAGTCGGGTGAACAGACGACGATCAAGATCATGCATAAGGGACCGAAGCCTGACGGATGGGATGCTGTCTATGAGGAGTATCTGAACAGGACGAAGGATACCATCAATGTGGCACTGGACATAAACTGGGTAGAACATGCGGATTACAAGGAAAAGCTGAATCTGGAGATCACATCAGGCGGCGACTGGGATCTGGTGTTTGACGCGAGCTGGATACAGCTTAAGAATCTGGCACCGGAGGGATATTATGCGGATCTGTCAGGGTATTTTAATAACCCGGAGTATCCGGGACTTCAGAAGAGTTTTACGGAAGAAGTGATGGAAGCCAATAAATGGTTTGGATCTATGTGTTATATCCCTCTGTTTGAGACATATGGAAATGGGATTCCCTGTGTATGGTACAGAAAGGACTGGGCTGGTGATTGGGGAATTGGCACAGACGGACAGATCAACAGCTATGAGGAGCTGGAAGCATACTGGGATACGGCACTGGAAAACGGGCTGATCGGTTATGGTGCGAGCCAGGCAAGAGGATTTTTCCAGATGAAGAGCCTTCGCGGTGAATCCTATGAGGGTGCGGCGGCTGCAGGAATACAGAGTGTGTCAGCAGGCGGGCTGACATTCTGGATCTACACCAGGGATGGAAAGCTTGTGGATATTGCGGTTGAAGGCAGCGGTGACGAGAATTTTGCAAATTTCCCGGAGGGCTGGAACTATGACTTTGCCGCTAAAAGGTATGAGGATTTCGCGAGATGGCAGAAGGCAGGATATATCGATCCCGATTCTTTAAGCTGTACTGATTATGATGTCGGTTTTGAGTCAGGATTGTCGGCATCTGTGATCGGAACACTGGATGACTATGTAAAGTATTCTGCATTTGCAGACACATGGGGCGATGCGGACAGTCTGGGATTTTTTGTATATGTGGACAGTGTGCGTGACATGGAGCCGGGAGCGATCCCCACAAACCGGGCAGGCAACAATGGCTGGTGTGTACCGGCAACTTCAAAAAATATCGATGCGACGATGAAGTTTCTGGACTGGATGTTCTCATCACAGGAAAATCATGATCTGATTCAGCTGGGACTGGAAGGCGTTGACTTTGCATATGGTGACACAGAGGGGACATACGAGGCGATCACTTCCTATAGCAGTGATCTGGGTGGATACAGCTTCTCGTGGAATCCAAACTATGCACTCATCAACAAACAGTATACAGATCTGGCTCTCGAGTATCGGCAATATGAACTGAAACCGGAAACATTTATCTCTTACAACGTTCTTGGATTTAATTTTGATACTTCGGATGTGGATCTGTCTACGGCAGTTGCACAGTGCAAGGCTGTGACGGACATGGTATCGATCGTCAAACTGCATGGTATCACAACTGACGGTAACGGCAACAGTTATGATTCTATGACAGAGATGCTCAAGTCCAATGTCGATGAGGCGATGGCAAACGGCGGACAGCAGGTGTATGATGCACTCAAGGCACAGCTTGAGGCTTATCTGGCACAATAGGAGCGAGCAGGAAACATGTGTGCATAAAGAGGACAGCAACCGCTGTCCTCTTTATGCACACGGGCATCCAGGGGAAGATCTTTTTGGAGGAATATACGCCATATGGAGAATAGTAAAAAACGCATTTATGATGTGAGAAGCTTTGGTGCGGAGGGGGATGGCATCACAAAAAATACGACAGCGATCCAGCAGGCAATCGACGCGTGCCACTTTGCCGGAGGCGGCAGGGTGCTTTTAAGAAACGGGCAGTTTCTGTCCGGCGGTCTGTATCTGAAATCCAATGTTTTGTTGGAAATAGACATCTCGGCGGTATTGATGGCAAGCGGGGATATCGCAGACTACGGAACAGACACGCACCATAACCGCTACAGGAATGAGAAAGCGCTGGACAGATGTTTTCTGTACGCACAGGACGCGGAAAACATTGGCATTACAGGCTCTGGTCAGATCGACGGAAACGGGGAAGCCTTTCCGAATACGGGAAGCATCTACCGCCCGATGCTGCTGCGCTTTCTGCGATGCAGCCACATTTATATAGAAGGAATCCGTCTGTACAATGCCGCGGCGTGGACGACCGCCTTTCTGGACAGCAAAAATATCTGGATACGCGGCGTGGACATCTGGAATGAAAAGCAGTACAACGGGGACGGGCTGGATTTTGACGGGTGCAGTCATGTGTTTGTATCTGATTGTAAGATCCGTGGCACGGACGACAACCTGTGTCTGCAGTCCTCGTCAAAGGAATATCCGGTGGGGGATATTCACATCGAAAACTGTGCCTTTTCTTCTGTCTGCGCCGCAGTGCGCATCGGGCTGAAATCCATTGGCAGCATCAGCAATGTCGTGCTCTCCAACTGCACCTTCCACAATGTCTGGCGGGAGGGGATCAAGATCGAATGCACGGAGGGCGGCAGTATTTCAGATATCGTGGTTCAGGGCTGTACGATGAAGAATGTCTCGAGACCGATATGGATCCTGCTGAACAACCGGTTTGAGCCGGACGGATGGGGAAGCTCTGTGGAGCTGCAAGAGATGCCGCGTATCGGAACGATGGAGAACATTCTGATATCGGATATCGTCGTGACAGACGGGGAGGAAATGAGAAATACGCATTACCGCTTTGGAAATGACGTGATGGGAAGTCCGCGGTTTGGCGGCATGCGGATCGACGCGTGCTCAAAATACCCGATTGAAAATCTGGTGATGAAAAACATGATCTACACTGCGGTGGGCGGTGTGAAAAAGACAGAGATCCCGGCGGAATATCCGGCAGTGACCGACCGGCTGGAGGACAGCGAAAGTCCGACGGCAGAAAATTATTATCCGGACTGGAGCAGGGCGGTGTTTCTGGACTGCAGGAATGTGAGAAACCTGCTGCTGGACAATCTGATCCTGCGCAAAAGATACCCGGACGAGAGGGACGGGGTGATCATTGATGGGTGCGAGACGCTGAAATGCGGGATTTATGAGGTGTAAGGGGGAGTGACATGATCCCTGAAGATGTATTTCCGGGCAGCGTTTTTGGCTACCCGGAAGATAATGTTTTACGGTAAGGATCCTAAATTTGTACATAAATTGCGCTCTGCTTCTGCAAATTCTTTTTCGGTGTAGCCAAAAGACAGGATTTGTTTTTTGGTGGCACCGGCTTGAATCATTCTTTCAATTGCGTTAATCCTTTCTTTTTCCAAAATGGCTTCTGACCAATTACACATAGTCTGTATCCTCCCTTCCAGTTCGGTTGTCATTATCATTCCATATTCTTCTGTAAGTATCCGTTTCTTTTCCTCCACACTTGCTTCTGAAAGCAGTTTTTCCAGCATGGAGATCAATACATTTTGGGATTCCTTTGTATTTTTCCCATTTCTGATATTGATAACGATACCCCGCATTAGATCCACGTCATATGGATTTTTCTTATTCCCAAAAACAATATTCCTGTTTAGGCGGATTTCCTCAATGGAATCGCCGTCTGCACTGTTATCCAGACATAACCATATGCTTCGGACTTTTTTTAAATTATCGTACTCGCTGTGGTAAAATTCGGTCTGTTTCTGTGCAGAGATCATGCGGGCGAGATAGAATATAATCCTGTTCTCCAGATGATACCCTAATTTACTGGGATCTGATGAACGTTGTGCCTCTAAATTAATTAGAAATTTCATTTCCTCTTTTTTATGATATGCACTAAAACGGATATCAAAGAAAATCTTTCCCTCTCCGGGAATATTATCTTCTGTATTGGATGCGTTGATGCGTCCAAGGTTTGAAAGTCCAGCGTCTAGCGGTTTCGTTCCAATTTCAATATCCTCCCCGATACTGGACATAATATCCTTGATCTCCATATCCTTAAATTCAGAAATAACATACTTTAAAATTCTTGCCAGTATTTGTTTATCCGCAAGCAGGAATTTTATATTTGTGTCATAGGAGCTTGAAGCATTGGCCGCTTCAACCGCCTATGCTAAATTTGTATCAGTCATGTTCCCGTCCTTTCTTCTGTAATGATCACAATAGCAGGCTTTTCTGTGTCATGAAAATTCCTATTGTACTGTTTTATTATACTTGACCTGCACAATAATATCAATTATACTGCTTACAAAAATGAAAAGGAATTTGTCAATAATGTGGATACCGTCATGACAGACGGGGAGGAGATGAAAAATACGCATTAGTGCTTTGGAAATGATGTGATGGGAAGTCCGCAGTTTAGCGGTATGCGGATCAATGCCTGTGCGACTATCCGATTGAAAGGAGAACGGCGAAAGTCTGACGGCAGAAAACTATTATCCGGATTGGAGCAGGCGGTGTTTCTGAATCGTGATAAAATTGCAGAATAAGTCAGTTGATTACATTTTAGGGAATGGCAGTAACAGCATCAAAATGATATACTGGAATGAAAAGATACCAGATGATCCACACGAGGAATGGAGGGAATATGAAAAATCAGGAATATGACAGGAAGTATACATACAGGACATTTTTTCAGAACTTATACAAGACACACAGGCAGCAGTTTGCATTTGACGCACAGGATATACAGGGCGTAAAGATATGGCAGAAGGCATTCCGGGAGGCACTTGCTGAAAAACTGGGACTGGACAGACTGACAACAATCGGCGCACCGTGCAGCGTTTCTGATACAGTGCTGCTGGAAGAACAACAGGAGGAGGGCTATCTGCGGAGAAAATACGTCCTGCAGACGCTGCCGGAAGTGTATATGCCCTTTTACATGCTGATCCCTGACAGGGTAAGCGCGGACAGTCCGGGAAAGGGGATCATCGCGGTGCCGGCGCACGGAGCCAACAAAAACACGGTCTGCGGCGTTGGAGAGACACAGGAAGAGCGGGAAAAAATACAGTCCGCGCCGCTTGAGTGTTACGGCAGGGAATTTGCACGGCGGGGATATGTGGTATTCTGTCCGGATCCGCCCGGATACGGAGAGCGCGTGGAGCCCCTGCCCATGGAGGATGCCCGGTTTATACAGGGGAAGAGGCGCGGCAGCCTGGAATGTTCCTGCAAGGATCTGGCACAGACGGCGGAGGCGTTCGGATTGAGCCTGACGGCTTTGGAGATCCACGACCTGACAAAGCTTCTTGATTTTGCATGCGGCTGTGCGGAGGTAGCCCGAGACGGGGAAAAGGCGGTGATCGGCTGCGCCGGATTTTCGGGCGGCGGGCAGTATGCGATGTGGCTTGCGGCATTCGACGAACGGATCAGGCTTGCGGTGGTGAGCGGGTATGTCCACGGCTATTATGACAGTATGCTGGAGTGCCATCTGTGCCCCTGCAACTATGCGCCGGAGCTGTGGAAGTTTGGCGATATCAGCGACATCTGTTCCCTGATCGCGCCGAGGCCGTTGTATGTGGAAAACGGAACGGAAGACATAGAGAACGGGCCGGACGGGATCGAAGGACCTAGGGGGCAGGTGCGCAAGATCCGCAGGGCATATGAGGTTTTTGGCGCTGCGGACAAACTGTATCACAGTACACCGAGGGGAGGACACCAATGGTATGGCGGCTGTTATGATTTTGCAGAGCAGAATCTGCAGGGCAGTATTTGAGCCTTCAAGGCGGTAAGGAGGAATTTCATGAAAGTAAAAAATCCAATTCTCAGAGGGTTTCACCCGGACCCGTCCATCATACGGGTCGGCGACGATTATTATATTGCGACGTCCACATTTGAGTGGTGGCCGGGCATACGGATCAGCCACTCCAGAGATCTGGTGAACTGGGAGACGCTCACCTATGTGCTGCAGGAGGAGGAACTCCTGGATCTAAAGGGTGTCGGAGCATCACAGGGGATCTGGGCGCCCTGCCTGACATATGACAAGGGCACTTACTATGTGGTCTTTACGATTGTCAGATCGTTTTACTGTAATATGTACGACACGCAGAATTTTCTTGTGACAGCAGAGGATATCAGAGGCCTGTGGAGCAGGCCCGTGGCGTTAAATAATTTTGGATTTGATCCTTCCCTGTTTCACGATGATGATGGAAAAAAATATATGGTCAGTGTGGTGACGGATCATCGGATTCCCAAGAAGTATGCAGGTAGAATCATACTGCAGGAGTATGATGCAGATCAGAAGAAAATGACCGGCCCGGCAAAAGAAATCTATGCGGGAGACCGGATTTTTCTGGAAGGACCGCATATCCTGAAACGGAATGGCTGGTATTATCTGTTCTCGGCGGATACGGGGACGGGAGAGATTCACGGGCAGACGATCCAGCGCGCCAGGGACATATGGGGGCCGTATGAAATGTTTCGGAGTGATTTTATGCACAGGACATCGGACAGCGAGGCATACTCGATACTGACGACGAGGCATCACCCGGATCACCCGATACAGAAAACGGGACATGCAAGCCTCGTGGAAACACAGTCAGGGGAAGTATATGCGGTGCATCTGTGCGGCAGACCGCTTGAAAAAAGGAATCCATCGGACCGTGCGCGATTTCCCGGCGTCAGGCGCTACACGCTCGGCAGGGAGACTGCCATACAGAAAATGCGCTGGACAGAGGATGACTGGCTTGTTCTGGACAATGGGACAAACCTGCCCGATGCAGAGCTGGAGATCTGCGGGCCTGCGCCCTGTGCGTTTGCGGCGAAGCCGGAAAGGGATGATTTTGACAGTGCCGTGCTGGATGTGGAGTACCAGTCGCTGCGTGTGCCAATGACGGAATATCACATGTCCCTCACAGAACGTCCGGGCTGGCTGCGGCTGTACGGCAGGGAGGGGCTGTCATCAAAATTTCACCAGTCGCTGATCGCCAGACGGTGGACGGAGTTTGCGTTTACGGCGGGCACATGCATGGAGTTTGAGCCGGAGGTGTTTAAGCAGATGGCGGGACTGATCTGTATGTACGATACAGACAATTATCTGTACCTGCACTGTTCGCACGACGAGGAGCTGGGCAAGTGCGTCAGCATTCTGCGCGCCGAAAATAAGCAGTATTCGTATCCGGCCGGATATATACCGGTTGAGTGCGGGAAACGGCTTTATCTCAGGGTGGAAGTCGATCATGACAGGCTGCAGTTTTATTATGCTGTCGGGACGGATGCGGAATACACGAAGATCGGGGAAGTGTTTGACTGCAGTTACCTGTCTGATGAGGCGTGTGACGAGGGCTGGTTTACCGGCGCGATGACCGGACTCTGCTGTCAGGATCTGACGGGATTTGGGAAGTATGCGGATTTTGATCATTTTGAGTATAGTGTGAGAAGAACTTCTGATCACTCGCAGCAGAGGCTGCTTCGCGAAGAAGTTCTAAGTATCACACCGGAGAATGCCTGAAAAGCGGCATTCTCCCAATAGATTTGAAATTAGGATTCTTAGAGCATTTTTCAAACACTAGCATGAAAGGATAAAGAAATGCAACAGATTGCGAAGGGTATATGGAAAATATCATATGGGACGCCGGAGGAGCATACCCCGGTTTCCATGCGGAAGTCAGAAATTTGTTTTGACGGACTGGAACAGATGGCGGAAATAGCGGACGAAACGATGCCGGATATCATCAGCCGGCTGGCATGTCAGGTCCGCCGGCGCGGTGTTACGGTTACATGTCCGATGGATTCCGATGAGGATATTTATGGATTTGGCCTGCAGCTTTTAAGCATGAATTATGCGGGCAGGAGACGTTATGTCAAGGTTAACTCGGATCCGAGGATGGACACCGGAGAGAGCCACGCACCAGTGCCGTTTTACATCTCGACAGCAGGCTACGGGCTGTTTGTCGATACCTATCGGTATGTGACGTTCTCCATGGGAACAAATGCTGGGAAGGGTGCGTCGGCACAGAAAAAAGAAGTGAACCAGCCACATGAGGAGTTCAGCGAATCAGCACTGTATGCACTGAAAAGATCAAATGAGACCAGACAGGTTATCATTGATATTCCGTCGGCAGAAGGAGTAGATCTCTATGTTTTTGCCGGAAACATCATGGAAGTCGTACAGCGGTACAATCTCTTCTCCGGCGGAGGCTGCGTGCCGCCGATGTGGGGACTTGGCATCTGGTACCGGGCGTATGGAGGCAGTGACGGGGAGAGCCTTGTCAGGCTCGCGGACTCTTTCCGCGAAGAGCATATTCCGATCGACGTGATCGGCGTGGAACCTGGCTGGCATTCCCATTCGTATTCCTGTACTTTTGACTGGAGCTATCTGTTCCCGGAGCCGGATGCAATGCTGAAATCCTTACAGGAAAAGGATTTTCATGTGAATCTGTGGGAGCATGCGTTCGTGTATCCGGCGGCGGAGATCTATGACAGCCTGCAGGATCACAGCGGCGACTATGAGGTGTGGAACGGACTGGTTCCTGACCTGGCGCTGCCGGAGGCGCAGCAGGTCTTCCGAAAATGGCATCAGGAGCATCTGATCGACAAAGGCGTCACGGGATTTAAGCTGGACGAGTGCGACAACTCGGACTTTAATCCCTCCAACTGGTCGTTTCCCGACGCGTCCCAGTTCCCGTCGGGAATGGACGGGGAGCAGATGCACAGCGCGATCGGAATACTGTATCAGCAGATGATGGAGCAGGCATTCCGGGAGAGAAACATCAGGACGCTGTCACAGGTGCGCTCGTCGGGTGCGCTGGCCGCGCCGCTGCCTTTTGTGCTGTATTCTGATCTGTACCGGCATGAGGAGTTTATCAGGGGAGTCGTGACAGCGCCTTTTTCCGGGCTGTTGTGGTCGCCGGAGGTGCGCGACTGCGCAAACGGCGAAGACCTGCTGCGCAGGATGCAGACGGTATGTTTTTCTGCACAGGCGCTGATCAACGGCTGGCGCATTCCCAGTCCGCCCTGGAAGCAGACGGACATTGGAAAAAATCTGGCCGGTATAGAAATGGAGGAGGCAGAGTATTATACGGATGCCTGCAGGCGGCTCTTTGAACTTCGCATGTCCCTGCTGCCCTACCTGTACAGTGCATTTGTGGAGTATCATCAAAAAGGTATCCCGCCGATCCGCCCGCTCTGCATGGAGTATCCGCATGATCTGCAGGTACGCAATATCGATGACGAGTATTTCTTTGGAAAGGATATGGTGGTCTGTCCGCTCACGGCGGCGCAGAAGGGGGAACGCGAGGGATACCTTCCGGGCGGAACGTGGTATGACCTGTTCAGCGGTGAGGAGATCGCTGGCGGGAGGCAGTTCCACATCAGTGCTGATGTCGAGAAGATACCGGTGTATGTGCGCGACGGCGCGGTCGTGCCGTTTGCGGAGCCTGTGCAGTGCGTGCGGGAGGATACGGTGTTTCGTATGCATGTGAAGCATTTTGGGAAAAAGGCGGGCAGCTTTGTGCTGTATGAAGATGATTTTGTTACATATGATCACGAGAAGAAGGGGTTTGGCAGGATCCGGATCTCGGTGGATGAGACCGGAAAGATGCATGTGTCGGGAATGGAGGAATGTTTCAGATATGTGCTGCTGGCGCAGTGATGGCGCGGCAAAAACGCCGTCACTGGCGGATCAGCTCCTTGTATTGGATCGGAGAGACCATGTACTCCTTCTTAAAGGCGCGGTAAAATGCGGCATAGTCACAGAAGCCAGCCTGTTCACTGGCCTGATTCAATGACAGTCCCCTGTCAACCAACTGTTTTGCTGCGATCAGGCGGCGCTGTGTGACGTACTGGTAAAAGCTTTCATTTAAGCGGCTGCGGAAAAGTTTGCTGAGTGTGCTCTGGCTCACATAAAAATAGCGTGCTGTCTCTTCCAGAGATATTTTTTCACTCAGATGAATATCGATGAAATAAATGACATCGTCCAGCAGTTCCCCCTTTTCTGCAGCCTGATGTGTCTCGCTCGCAAGCGCGCGCGACAACAACGCCATCAGCGCGAGTGCATTTCCGTATAGAACGTTTTCGTAGGCTTTGCGCTGCTGGCTTGACTCTGTGTAGATCCGGCTGAAGTAGTCGTACATGGCATTCCAGTGTCCGTTGCCAAAATGCAGGATATGGCTCTCTGAGAACTCGGACAGCAGATCTTTGCAGGAATCAGCGAAGGCTGTGCTGAGCCAGACCGCAATGCGCTCGTATTTTCTGCCGTCCATATCCATGGTGAAGAGCGGGCGGTGGCTGAGATTGGGTGGAATGATGATGACATCTCCTTTCTGAATCTCGCACCGTTCTGTGCCAAGTAGATATTCTATCTTTCCTGAACAGATATACAGCAGTTCGTAGAAAGAGTGGCTGTGAAGCTGGACTGTGTCGCCGTGCGTGCTGATATCCCGGTGTGCCTCTACAAACTGGGACTGCATCTTGAGCTCCTGATATATGTTGAACACACCCTCAAATGAGCGGGTCCGCATTTTTTGCACCTCCTAGGGCTTTTTTCATTTGTTTACCGGAATCACAATATAAATTCCCGTAATTATCATTTTCTATGTGATTCAGATTCCTTATAATAAAAACATCACAAAAAATAGTAAAATGAAATGGCGCTTTTGTGCAGATTGCTAGAAAGGAATCAACATGGAAAAAAGAAAAAGAAGTTTGGCGTCAAGGATCAGGTATGCTATCTGTTCGGAGATGTGGGAGGCAGTTTTGTAAATCTGTATGTCGATGCGTATTTTCTTGTGTTCTGCACATATGTGCAGGGTGTCAGTACTTATTTCATGGGAACACTGTTCCTGATCGCAATTTCACCAATGTGTCAGGATTTGCCGATTTCTGGAAACACACGTGGGTGTGTTTTGCCTACATTGCATACGGAATGTGTTACACTGGCGCCTCGATGCCATATGGTTCGCTGGCGACGGTGATCACTTCCGATCCGGTTGAAAATGCCAAGCTCTCCCGCGCACGTTCCTTCGGGGGTGCGATCGTGGGGATCCTTCTGTCCCTCGTCCCGCAGTTCATTTATGACAAGGACACCAACCCGGTTCCCATGGCATTTTTCGTGATCGCGGTCATCTTTGGCCTGGGCAGTATCCTGGCATACACGATCCTGCTGTCAGGCAGCACGGAGCGCATTCATTATGAAGTCAAAAAGGACACGTATAAGTACAGCGAGGTTTTGCCCTGGCATCTGCTTTTGCCATCTATTCCCTGGGGCTGATCGGTTAGGTGTCCGGTGTGAATCAGCAGACAGCGGAGGTTGCGGGGCCGTGTGGCAGATCGGTTTCTGCACGCGCCGCTGGGGGAAGTGACGAAACACAGCATCGGGGAGATTAAGGGGGATTATGGTATAGAAAATCGAGGACATTGAGCCGGAAGGTATCGAGGTCATCAAGGCATTTGGCAGGGCGGGGGAGTCTTACGAGAAATTTTCGTCCGCTATCCTGAATTACAGGACATTTGTGATCAGATGGCTCTCTTCCACATGGGTGACGATGAAGCTGGAATTTGCCCTGTTCTCGTTCACTCTGTTAGGTGTACTGCCGGCGGCGCTTCTGCTTGGGCGGACGGAGTGGTTACGGCGGCACAGGCGGCGCTTGCGGTCATGCTGTCCCTGTCCATGGTGGGGTCCCTTGCAAAGCTGGAGGTGTTTTCCAATGAAATCAAGAAAGTGCCAGCTTTGTGGCGCAGAGAGGGACTCATAAGGAGCTTCTGGAGCAGGAAGGAACTTACAGGGAGTTCGTGCGAATCAGGGAGCAGGCGGAAGGGTGGCATTTAGGAACCATTAAAAAATAACCCGTTCCAGGGAAGCTGAATGAGAGATCCTGGATAATCTTTACAACTACCTGGATTATGGGATATACTAAAGAGAACCAGAGGACTTTGAACTTGCCAATTAAATTTTATCCCGGCGGCTGAATAAGATTAAGGAAAAGGGCGGTTATCCTGATTGACGAAAATGATGTTCTGAAAAATGTAAGATAAAGGGAGATTTATGGAAACAGAAATTAAATTATCATTCGTGAAATTATATATCTCTACCCGACGTATAGGGGAAGATATTCTGATTACGATTCAGGGGGGCGAAAGACCCCATATAGGAACAGCGGTGCTGGCAGTTCCCCGTTTTTCACTGACTGGGGACGAATCTGCCAGCACAACATCTTCTGTGATGAATGTCACCGGGCATAAAGATGATGTTATATGCCGTATACTGGCGGAAAAAGCATCCAAAAAGTACGGTGTAACTGTTGTGTGCACTGGCGGTTTTCATATGGATAACATCAGTTCCGCCCAAATTGAGGAAGTGATTGCCGCGGTTCAAAATTTTGCCTTCTGACTGCAGCAATAAATATTGCATGGAAGATAACAATAAAGGAAATTATTATGTATAAAATCAAAAATTTGCATAAAAGCGGACTACGGAATCAGCGTGTCTTAAAGCATGCTCTTTTGAAAGTGTTTTGTCATACTTTCATAAAATAACATTGCGGCGCCGTTCTTATTGTTCAGGTTATGGTATGCGTAAATTGGAAAGAAGCAATCCGGATCGGATATAGGGATTGTCCTTGTATGCGCATACACATGATGCTTGAGGTGGTGGGGGATGATCATGATGCCGTGTCCGAGCTCCACCTGCAAAAGTGCATGATCCTCAGTTGTGGATGCGATATTTGCAAGTCCGCAGCATTTGCGCTTGGCCATCAGGGAAAGTTGTGCATATGGACCAGCCGGATCGTCCGCGCAGGGAATGATCAGGATCTCATTGTCCAGGTCAGAAAGACTGACCTGGGCTTTTTCGCCGAAATGATGGCGCGGAGGGATGGCCAGCAGGGCAGATTGTGTGGAAACAAGCATCGCATCAATATCTTCCCGCTTTGTTTTGGTAAAATCGCTGGAGGACAGCATGATATCAGTACTGTAGATCAGCTCAATCGCAGGGCGCTGTACGGTTGGCATGACTTCCATGCAGATATTTTTATATTGATCCTGAAAATCGCGCAGGAACTGTAAGATGCCAGTGTTGAGTGTCTGTGGAGCAGCCAGGATATTTACGCGGCCGTTTGTCGTGATTGATTTCAGGTTGACAAAAGATTCGATATCCATGGCTTTTTTCAGCAGGCGCGGAATCTGTATCTGTAAAAATTTCCCTTCACTTGTCAATACCACATTTCTTGTGTTTCTTGCAAACAGACAGACACTCAATTCGTCTTCCATGCTCTTGATATGGCGGCTCAAAGTGGACTGCGAGATAAAAAGCTTCTGGGCAGTTTCGCTGTAATTGAGTGTTGTTGAGAGAATATAAAATTCATTTAACTGTTCTGATGTCATTTCTTACTGCTCCTGTGTTTTAGAAATCCGTTGATGAACGGAAGGACTGCGGGATTCTCGGTCCTGGTGTCATACAGCATATACAGATAGGTATCATAGCCGCTGTCCATGATGGGAAGCAGCACAGTATTCGGTGTGTTTTCCTCACGCCAGTTCCACAGGCGGACGCCTTTTCCGATCGGAACGAGCAGGTCGAAAAAGAACGGTGAGCTGGATTCGTCATAAATCTGATAAACAATTCCGGACTGATCTAACATGGAAACCTGCAGATCACGGGTCCATGAATCGCACATATTTGGATAAAGGATAAATGTTTCACCCATAAGATCTGAAAAATGAATCTTTTTTTCGTTTGCCAGCGAATGGTCCAGTGGGAGATATACATACATGTTTGGAAAATGGGATAGGGGAATCCGGCCGGCAATGTCCTCAAAATCGTGCTCTCTGCACACCACAAAGGAGATATCGACCTTTCCTGTTTTCAGGCCGCCCCGTATCAGGCATGTGTTCTCATCATAAATATTGAGAAGAAGCTGTGGATGCTTTCTGCAGAAAATATCCAGGTATGGGCCCATTTCCGAAGCAATCAGATGGGCACAGAACTGCAGGTTTAATGTTTGAAATGTATGATTTTTGATATTGCTGAGCGAGTCTGTCATTTGTGTATAGGACCTGAAAAATGAATCGATATTAGGAATCAGGGAGTTTCCGGTTTCTGTCAGCTCGATTCCGTTCCTGACGCGTTTGAAAAGTTTGGTATTGAGTGAATCTTCAAGACTGTGCATACGCATGGACAGCACATTCGGCGCGATTCCCAGCCGTTCGGCAGCTTTTTTCAATGATCGTTCTTCTGCAAGGATTGTAAATTCCTGTAATCGGTCCAATTCCATATCGGTGTTATCTCCCTTCTCATATATTATTTAAAGCATGGGTTTTACGATGGAGGAACCGTGTCATTCCCTTCTGTTAATTATAAGGGAAAAGAATCTGAAAATCAATATTTTGCATAAAATAGGCTCCATAAATCTGTTATCATAAATCTCATCACATGAACAGGCTCTTATGAGGGCAGAAGAATCTGATGACAAAAAGATGAAGGAGGTTTTCTTATGGAAAACAAAGGAAAAGTCCCTGTGGTGAACAAAACAGCCTATGCGCTGGGTACAGGCGCCGGCAATATTTATAACCAGATTGCCGCTGCATTTTTGCTCCAGTACTATACCGACTCGGCATTGATCGGTGCGGGCGCGATTGCCACAATGTTCTTAGTGTGCCGGGTATTTGATGGTATCAGTGATTTTGTGATGGGTGGGATCATTGATAAGACACACTCAAAGCTCGGAAAAGCAAGACCATGGCTTCTGTTGTCAGCTCCGTTGATGCTGATCGGTATGTTTTTACTGATGAATGTGCCGATGGGGGCGAGTGACGGCGGGAAACTGATCTATGCATATGCGACTTATATATTTATGAATTGTATCGTTTATACCATTTATGGAATTGCAAACACAGCGATGCTTCCATTGATGACCGACAACCCGAAAGAGCATACGATGCTGGCAACCTTCCAGTCCCTTGGAAATAACATCATTGGGTTAATAGCAGGTTCTGCGATCACGCCGCTTGTCATGAATACGGGATGGCGGGTTTCCAGCATCATACTCGGCGTAATTGCCATGGTTCTGATTCTGATCTCAGGGCTGCTCAACAAGGAAGTCGGTACGGGAAACGATGCGGGCGGCGTGCCTGTAAGGGAGAGCGCCCCGATGGGAGAGCAGCTCAAGGGAGTGCTGAAAAACAGATATTTCTATATTCTGGTTTTGATCGGTGTATTTCCGCTGTTAATGCTCCGGAGTATCGCAAGCTCCATGAGGAGGAGCGCCCGCCGATGAGGTAGAAACCTTACATAAGAGTGCCGGGATAGCTAAAACATCAGTTATCCTGGCATTTCCAAAATAAGTGTGAACAATTAGGAGGAGAAAAATGGGTAAAGAATTTGGGTTAGATAATTATGCAGATCTGAAAGGTTCTTTGAGTTTTGGACAGAATAAAGGACAAGCCGGCGGTCCGCCCCCGATGGAGATGAAGATGGCGGATATCAGCTGGGTAAAGCATAAGAAACTGGACATTCCCTATGCACAGGAGTCCAAAAATCAAGTGATGGATCTCTATTATCCGCAGGAAGGGGAAGGTCCTTTTGCAGTTCTGCTGCACATTCATGGCGGCGGTTTTGGTATGGGGGATAAACGCGACGACCATATGGATACGTATCTGAAGTTTCTGGAAAAGGGAATAGCAGTCGGCTCCATTGAGTACAGACTGAGCGGGGAGGCGATCTTTCCGGCTGCAGTACTGGACTGCAGGCAGGCGGTGCGCTTCCTGAGAAAACATGCAGCCGAGTATCAGGTGATTCCGGATAAGATCGCTGTGATCGGCGGGTCTGCCGGGGGAAATCTGTCAGCGATGCTGGGAATGAATATTCCGAATGGAGCATTTCCGGGAGAGGAGGGAAAAACCTTTGATACAGAATGCGGCGTGTTGTTTGCGATCGACCAGTTTGGACCAATTGACTTTCGGAATATGGATGCGCAGGCAAGGGCGAATGGCGTGAGCTTTGCAGATCACGATGAAGCTGCCTCTGCCGAGTCAGGTTATATGGGCGGCGCACTGCAGGAGCTTTCTGACGAGTGGCTTGGTAAGGCGAACCCGATGACATACATCAATGAGAACATGGCGCCGCTTTTGGTGGAACATGGCTGTGCAGATCGTCTGGTTCCCTTTATGCAGAGCGTGAATTTTGTCAATGCGATCTACCGGAAACTGGGGCAGGGAAGAGTAGAGTTTGTGCCGCTTCCGGATGCGGACCACGAGGATAAAGAATACTCCAGCGACTGGAATATGAATATTCTCTGGAAATGGATGGAAAAACAATTTATATAGGCAGAGTTTAACAGAAATCAAGGAGGGAATTTAAAATGTTTGAGATACCAGTTGCCAACAAAACAATGGAACTGTCGGATTGTAAAGATCTATGGGCTTTTGATGAGAAGTACCGTGTGTGGTGCCTGGAAGATATCCTCTACACAGACAAGGCGACGACGCCGAAATTTCAGCGGCTCAGTATCTTTGTGCCGGAGGCGTATATGAATGCAGGCGGAGTGATCGATCCCAAAGGGGAGATCAATGGGTACCATGCGGACACAGCGCCGGTTATTTTCGAGAATAATTCGGCGGGATATATGCAGATGCCGCATGTATGGCTGGATGGTCCCCGGTGCTATGCGCACCCTTATTTGGAGCAAGGATATGTCTACGTTACCTGTGGCAACCGGGGACATGAGTCCAAAGATGATACGGGCAGGTTCTGTGGAAAAGCGCCGGTCAATCTGGTGGACTTGAAAACAGGCATCCGTTTTATCAGACATAACCGTGCTTCCATACCGGGTGATATGACGAAACTGATATCGATTGGATGGAGTGCAGGAGGAGCGATGTCCACGCTTCTGGCTGTCACTGGCGACAATGAAAATTTCACCCCGTATCTTGAGGCAAACGGTGCATTTATGGACGAGAGCGACGCGGTTTATGCCTCCCAGATTTACTGTCCGATCGTGGACCTGGAGCATGCGGATCTTGCCTATGAATGGCTGTTTGGCGCAGACAAGGAGAATGAGGCGTCACCGGCAGGTCCGGCAAGCGTGATGAGTCCGTTCCAGGAGGCGCTTTCTGACGCACTTGCCAAAGAGTATATCCAATATTTTAACAGCCTGGGGCTGAAACATCCAGAAACAGGGGAAATGCTGGTCATTGGAGAGGACGGAAGAAGCGGGAGCGGAGTGGACTATCTGATGGCAAAACTGAACGAGGCAGCTTCAGTTTATCTGAAAAAGCTTGACCGGGGAGAGCTGCCCGAGAAATACAGTGTGGAAGACTATCTGAACGGCAATTATACCTTTCAAGCGCCGGCACCGATGGGAAAAAAGGATGACGATGCGGATATGATGCAGGGTCATGCAGGTCCTGGTGTGGCGCTGAACAGGCCTGTTGACAAGCCGCCGTTTGACAAACCGATGGAGCCGCCGACACTTGGCGATATGGTATCCAGACCACCGAAGGGTGTGGAGGCGCATCCGTTTGTGCCGCCGATGATGGAGGTGTCGGGAAAAGATAAGAGAGCGTGGCTGTCATGGGATGGGGAGAAGGCTGTTATCAGTGATATTGACAGCTATGTCTTAAATCACAGGCGCAGAATGAAGCCATGCACTTCTTTTGATGTTTTGGGTATGGACAGCGGAGAAAATAAAGTATTTGGAAACGCAGATATCCCGATGAGACACTTCAATTCTTATATTGCTGCGGCGCTGGAAAAATTAAAGGAGCGTTTTCCACAGGAGTATGGGAAATATCATGCATCGTATGCCCAGGCCGTCGGAAATGAGGAGCTTGACAGGCAGATTTACCTGATCAATCCGTTTCATTATATTGGCACGGCGGAAAAGAGTACACAGGCGCAGTACTATCGGATCCGTGTGGGCGCAAGTGATGCGGATACTTCCTTTTCTGTCAGCATGACACTGGCCTGTCTGCTTGCGGCGGCCGGGAAAGACGTGGATTATCAGCTTGTCTGGGAGCAGCCGCACAGCGAAGCGGACTATCCGGGCGAGGCGGTTGAATGGATTGAAGAAATACTAAAAAAAGCCTGAAATGAAAACAGGTGTAAAATGATTTGAGGTGAATGGGTATGAATAATAGAACAGACATACGGGATCTCCGGACGGCAATTGAATTTCTCAAAACACAGAAAGGACAATATGTTGAAACAGATGTGGAGGTAAACCCGGAGGCAGAGCTTTCTGGTGTTTACCGCTATGTCGGAGCCGGGGGGACAGTGAAGCGCCCGACCACGATTGAGGGTCCGGCAATGATGTTCAATAAGATAAAGGGCTTTGATGACGCGCGGGTTATAATCGGGCTGCTGGCAAGCCGCAAGCGTGTAGGAATGCTTTTCGGATGTGAACCGGAACGGCTTGGCTGGCTGCTGCACGACTGTGTGGACAATGCGGTCGCGCCAGTTGTGATTGACACTCCTGCTCCATGCCAGGAAGTTGTCCATCTGGCGACAGACGCAGATTTTGACCTGAATAAGCTGGTGCCTGCACCGACCAATACACCAACGGACGCAGGTCCGTATATTACGCTGGGGATGTGTTATGCGACGCATCCCGACACAGGAGAATCCGATGTAACGATTCATAGAATGTGCATTCAGTCAAAGGATGAACTGTCGATTTTTCTGCAGCCCGGCTCCAGACATATCGGGGCAATGGCGGAAAGGGCGGAGGAATTGGGACGGAATCTGCCGATATCCATCAGTATTGGCGTCGATCCGGCAATCGAGATCACGGCTTGTTTCGAGCCGCCGACAACGCCGCTTGGCTTTAACGAGCTTTCGATTGCCGGCGCTTTGAGGGAGCATCCGGTGGAACTTGTAAAGTGTAAGACTGTCAATGAAAATGCGATTGCCAATGCGGAATATGTGATAGAGGGTGAGATCATTACCGGGCGCCGTGTCGTGGAGGATCAAAATTCGCATACAGGTTTTGCCATGCCGGAATTTCCGGGATACAGTGGACGGGCAAGCAGTGAGACCTGGCTGATCAAAGTGCATGCGGTCACACACAGGGAGCATCCGATCATGCAGACCTGTATCGGGCCAAGCGACGAGCATCTGAATATGGCTGGCATACCGACAGAGGCAAGTATTATCGGGATGATTGAGAAAGCGCTGCCAGGTAAGCTGAAAAATGTATATGCGCACAGGTCTGGATGCGGCAAGTACATGGCAGTTCTCCAGGTTGCCAAAACAGTGCACACAGACGAAGGAAAGCAAAGGCAGGCGGCATTGCTCGCTTTCTCCGCGTTTCCGGAGCTGAAGAATGTCATTCTGGTTGACGATGATGTCGATCTGTTTGACAGTGACGATGTGCTCTGGGCGATGAATACCAGATTTCAGGGGGATAAGGATATTATCACGATTCCGGGAGTCCGCTGTCACCCGCTTGACCCGTCGTCGTCTCCGGAATATGCAGATTCCATCAGTGATGTAGGGATCAGCTGCAAGACAATCTATGACTGTACCGTTCCATTTCATTTAAGGGAGCATTTCAGGAGGGCTGAGTTCCTCGAAGTGGATCCGCATCAGTGGCTGAAAGAATGGTAGGAAGGTTACGGCAATGAAAAGAAGGATCATCGTTGGAATCAGCGGAGCTTCCGGGATACCGGTTGCAGTGGAGGTGCTAAGGCAGTTAAAAAATATGTCTGACATCGAAACACATCTTGTATATACCGAAAGCGCTGAGCGGACAATAACATTCGAAACAGAGCTGTCGCTCATGCAAATACGCGGGCTTGCAGATATCGTCTACGATAACAGCAATATCGGTGCAGGCCCGGCCAGTGGTACATTCCGCACATTGGGAATGGTGGTTGTCCCATGCAGTATGAAGACACTTGCGGGGATTGTCAGCGGTTACAGTGATAATCTGCTCCTCCGGGCAGCTGACGTCACCCTGAAAGAGCGCCGCAGGCTGGTTCTCGTGACCAGGGAATGTCCTTTTGGAACGCTTCATCTGCGGAATATGTATGAGGCCAGCCAGCTCGGGGCGGTCATTCTTCCGCCGGTTTTAAGTTATTATAACAACCCAGGTTCCATAGAGGACTGTACAAGGCATATTGCGGGAAAGATTCTCGATCAGTTTGACCTTGAGCCAGAGGGGATGAAGCGGTGGTCATGACATGGCAGGGATGAAGCGATACGGAATTGATAGATGTCAGGAAAGCAAAGGAGTTATGAAGATGGTGGATGTAAAGAAACAGCCGTTTTATTTATCTTCCGAACAGGCGGCATGGGTGGAAGACAGATTAAACAGTCTCAGCACGGAACAGAAAGTCGGACAGTTGTTCTGTGTCATGGGAGGCGATTATGCACAGGATCAGCTGAAGGCAATGGTCAGCGATGGACGAGTAGGAGGAATCCTGTTCCGGCCTGCTCCGGCAGAGGAGATCAGGGCATGGTATCAGGAGCTGGATGCGGCTGCACCGGTTCCGCTGTTGAAAGCGGCAAACCTTGAAGAAGGAGGAGCCGGAGCGATCAGTGACGGAACACTGTTTGGATGGCCAATGCTTGCAGCGGCAGCTGATGATGGAGGCGCTCCGGGACGGCAGGCTTACAGAGGAACGCCTGGACGAAGCCGTTACCCGAATCCTTGCCATGAAAGCAAAAGTATGTGCAAAACTGCCATATACAGAAGTCACAAGGGAAACATCCGCAGACTGGCATAGGGAGTGTGTGGAGAAATCCGCAACACTGGTGAAAAATCTTACTCCGGAATGGCTGCCTGTGACCAGAGAACATTATGACAGTATCCGCCTGATTGTTCTCGGAAATGACGTCATTCCGGGGGGAACGGTATCCGGCATTGCAAAGAATGTTCTTGAAAGCCATGGTTTTGCGACAGAACTTTACGATCCTTACCAGGATGAACTGCACGGTTCAGGGGATTTACCGACAAGACGTCTGACGGTTTATCTGGCAAATTACGAACATGCAAGTAATCAGACAACGGTGCGGATTGAGTGGTGCAGAAAGCACGCGCTGGACACGCCGCGGTTTCTGAATGAGGAACCATCTGTTTTTATATCGCTGGCAAACCCTTATCTGCTGCAGGATGTTCCCAGGGTGAAAGTATATATTAACGCGTACACGGCTACGGCGGACAGTGTCAGGATTGTTTTGGAAAAATTATTGGGAAAAGGAGAGTTTACAGGCGTAAGTCCGGTCGATGCATTCTGCGGACTGCCTGACACGAGGATTTGAGTATGAACAGAGAGATGAAAGCAGTCATTTTTGATTTGGATGGCGTGTTATGTTTTACGGACAAGTATCATTATCAGGCCTGGAAAGCGATTGCAGACCGACTGGGCATCTATTTTGACGAAAAGATCAATGACCGGCTCAGAGGCATCAGCAGAATGGCCAGCCTGGAGATTATCTTAGAAAAATCAGACAGGCAGTACACATTGGAAGAAAAGGAAGTTTTTGCGGAGGAGAAGAATGCGCAGTATCAGAAACTGCTCCAGCAGATGAGCGAGAAGGATATGTCGGATGAGGTGCGTCAGACACTGGCAGAACTAAGACACCGCGGATACCGGCTGGCGGTTGGTTCTTCCAGTAAAAATGCTCAATTTATTCTCAGGCAGATTGGCGCTGTTTCTTATTTTGACGCGGTTGCAGACGGAAATGATATCACAAAGTCAAAGCCTGATCCGGAGGTATTTCTGAAAGCGGCAGAGAAATTAGGCATCGCCCCGGAACAATGCGTGGTGGTGGAGGACGCAGATTCCGGCATCAGGGCGGCGAAAGCCGGAAATATGACCGCTTATGCCCTTGGCGGCGATGTACGGTATTCCGGGGAGAAGGATGTGAATCTTTTATCATTTTCAGACATATTAAACTATTTGTAGACGATTGTCCGGGGATTTAAAACCGAAGCATGATGTGCTGTCTGTTACATAAGACAAAAAAGAGACTGGATGAAGTGGAGGATTTTTCATGAAAAAGAGAGTATCATTTACAGTAAGCGTGGTATTGTTGTGTATGATTGTTTTTATGACAGCGGGATGTGGGAATCAGTCACAGACTGCTGCAGAAAATGTCGATATAACAGAAGTTCCGGAAAGCGAAGCGGCAGACGAATCGGTAGAGATTACGGGGAGTTATGTATTTTTGGAGGACGTGATGGGTGGACAACTTCAAGTCTCCTGGACATTGACGCTGAACGAAGATATGACATATGAGCTTATCTGTGAAAACGGCATGATGGGGACAAGTACTTACACAGGGACTTTTACAGAGGAAGACACGATTGTCACGACATCTCCTTTGGAGGGCGATGATATGCCCATTGCAGCGTGGTTTGAGAGTGATTACTCCTGCCAATGGACGTTAGAGGGGGATAGCTGTATGCCGTTAAAGTATGAAGCGGTCAGTGCTGTGCCAGTAGAAATGCCGGCAAATGCTCCCGGAGCGGTCAGTGCAGCATACACGAACGCAGCATACGCATCTCTGTCAGCATCAGAGGTGTGCGACATCTATCTTCCAGAGGGAGAAGGTCCGTTTCCGACGATTGTTGTCGTTCATGGAGGGGGATTTGCCTTCGGTGCACAGAATATGGAAATCATACAGCCGATATTTGCTGCAGCTATGGAACATGGATATGCGGTAGTCAGTGTGGATTACCGGAAATCATCAGAGGCAGTATTCCCGGCAGCACTGGCAGATGTGAAGGCAGCGGTACGCTTTGTGCGAGCCAATGCAGCGGAGTATGGATTTGATGAGGAACGGATCGCTGTTTGGGGAGAGTCTGCAGGCGCCTATTTATCTTTGATGACAGCATTGACGCCGGAGGTGGAGGAGTTAAACGGAGATGTCACGGATAATCCCGGAATATCCTCTGGTGTTGTGGCATTGGTTGACTTCTATGGCCCGGTAGAGTTTTATACAATGGATGATGAATATAAGTCTTTAGGAGTGGAGCATGATTTGTTTGCATCTGACAATTCCTTTGAAAGTAAGTTTGTCGGACAGAATGTGGGATTAGACGAGACAGTCACTTATCAGACCTATTGGCAGACCTATCAGGACAGCCTGCCGGATTCGTTTACTTTGCATGCATGGATTCAGGCCGGGGACGCGGATACAAGTGTTGCAGTGTTTGTGGGAATGTTCGTACTGATAGTGATTATGATAACGAAATCTGTTGTCAGACCGGCGAAAAAATCCAGTGCTGAAGCCAATAAAACATCAAGGAGGGCAGGAACGGTTCCACAAAATGAGATGCCCTGTGGGCTGTTTCTGCCAAATGCTTTGGCTCATATATTTTTGTCCGGTTCGACAGTTTTGAAAATGGTATTGACAGGACATCCTTTATCATGCTATTCTGTATAAGATTAGAAATAACTAACTAAAAAGGAAGATACAGAATGCCAAAAGGCATTTTTATTTACCTCGTAAGTTAGTGAAAGCTAACTAGAAAGGAAGAGGATAAATGGAAGCTGTGGATACAGAAAATATATCGGAGGAGCTGGTGATATTCCACTGTTCGCCGACAATGGCAGGGCTGAAAACGGGCAGTCTGTTTAATTGTCCCGTTAAGAACAACAGGACATTCTTGGAAAATATCCGGGAAAGGAACAGGCGTCTGCTTCCGCGGGGCGTGCGGATTGTCCCTCTGAAGAACATGGGGAAAAGCGTGCTGGTTTATATGTACCGCCCTGACAGACTGCGGGAGGATCTGGGCGACAGCAGGGCACGGAAGATTCTGGCGGAGCGGGATTATCCCGTGGAGGAAACGGAGAAATGCATTGTGGAACTGGTGCGCCGCTTAGAGGACGGGGAAGCATTTCCGCATGAGATTGGGTTGTTCCTCGGCTATCCGCCGGAGGACGTGGACGGGTTTATCAGAAACGGCGCGGCGGGGGCAAAGTGTATCGGGACATGGAAGGTGTACGGAAACGTGGAAACCGCACAGCGCAAGTTTGCGCAGTACAAAAAATGCACAAGGCTGTACTGGGAGGCATTCCAGAAACATCGTTCGTTTGACAGGCTTGTTGTGAGGTGTTCGTAAGTGTTGTTTTTACGGGATACAGTTTTATGATTGGTACAGAACAATATACAGACAAATACATAATGGAAAGGATGGTTCGCGTATCATTTGGGGAGAAAAGTTATGAATTTTGCACAAAACGATAGGTTAGCATTACCTAACATATTGGTTAGTATGATGAAACTAAGGTTAGTGATAAAAATTGCGTTGACAAAGACCTTTGAGCGTCATATTATAAATATGGTTAGCTAGTGCTAACTTCTGTTTAACACATAAGGTTAGTAAAAACTAATACATATTCAGAAGAAGGTGAATGCATGATGCCGCTTACATTAGCAGAAGCAGGAGAGGAAAACATCATCAGAAAAATCGGAGGGAAGCAGGAGGTCAAGGCACACCTGGAGAACCTCGGTTTTGTTGTGGGAGGGACGGTCACGGTGGTAAACGCCATCGGGGGCAATGTGATCGTGAATGTGAAGGACTCCCGTGTTGCGGTCAGCAAAGAAATGGCACAGAAGATTATGGTCTGAGTAAAACATTAAGAAACTCTTCGGCAGTAAAGAACGCTGCAAAGGGTGATTAAATGTTTCAATATCATGGACTCTGGGAAAGGGTTCCATGATTAAAAATTTATTATGAAATGAGGAGGAAAAACGGGAATGAAAACACTGAAAGAATCAAAGGTCGGCGATACCGTCCGGGTGGTGAAGCTCCATGGGGAAGGCGCGGTCAAACGCCGGATCATGGACATGGGACTGACAAAGGGCGTGGATGTGCAGATCCGCAAGGTGGCGCCTTTGGGCGATCCCATTGAGGTGACTGTCCGCGGCTATGAACTTTCCATCAGGAAAGCGGACGCGGAAATGATTGAGGTTGACTGACAGGGGGTTATCCCCTTTATTTTCGGACAGATAGTTAGCGAAAACTAATATAAAGAAGGAGAGGAAAACTATGAGTATGCGAATTGCCCTTGCGGGCAACCCGAACTGCGGGAAAACGACATTATTCAATGCCCTGACGGGCTCCAACCAGTTTGTCGGGAACTGGCCGGGCGTTACGGTGGAAAAGAAGGAAGGAAAGTTAAAAAAGCATGATGGCGTGACCATCACCGACCTTCCCGGCATTTATTCCCTTTCACCCTATACACTGGAGGAAGTGGTGGCAAGAAATTATCTCATCAGTGAGCGCCCAGATGCGATTCTGAATCTGGTTGACGGTACAAATTTGGAGAGAAACCTTTATCTGACGACACAGCTTACCGAGCTTGGCATCCCTGTGGTTGTAGCTGTCAACATGATGGATGTGGTGGAGAAAAACGGTGACAAAATTAATACCGGGGAATTATCGAGGGCGTTAGGGTGTAAGGTAGTCGAAATTTCCGCCTTAAAAGGAAACGGAATCATGGAAGCTGCAGAGGCCGCAATCAATGCGGCAAAGAACGGCAAGACTGTTCCGATGCATACTTTTGCAGGAACCGTAGAACATGCCCTTGCCCATATTGAGGAGGCGGCGGTACACGGACTGCCGGAGGAACAGCAGCGCTGGTATGCCATCAAGCTGTTTGAGCGGGATGATAAAGTTTTGGAGCAGCTGAACCTGAGTGAGTCTGTCCTCTCCCATATCGAAACGGACATTAAGGCTGCCGAGGAGGAGATGGATGACGACGCGGAATCCATCATCACCAATGAGCGGTATATTTATATCGGAAGCATTATCAAGGGATGTCTGAAAAAGAAGTCGGCGGGAAAGATGACAAATTCGGACAAAATTGACAGGATTGTGACAAACCGTTTTCTTGGGCTTCCGATTTTTGCGGCGATCATGTTTCTTGTGTATTATATTTCCATGGTGACGGTGGGGGCCTCCGCCACAGATTGGGCAAATGACGGACTGTTCGGCGACGGTTGGCATCTGCTTGGCATCGGATCTTCCGCTTATGAAGATGCGGCGGGAGAATATGGCGACGCAGCGCTGATCGTGGATGGCTATGATGCTTATGTGGAAGAAAACGGCGCGGCTCCTACAGGCGACTTCCCTTATGAAGTGGCGGATGATGAAACATTGGAGGTGACGGTGGAAACGGCGTCCCTTGCGGATTATGAAGATGCGCTTGCGGTGATGGAACAGTATGGCGATGAGCCTGATCCGGCAGCTTACGGCGTATGGGTTCCCGGTATTCCGGTGTTTGTCGGGAACGCACTGGAAGCTGTGGGTGCGGCAGACTGGCTTGCGGGATTGATCAATGACGGTATTGTGGCAGGCGTGGGCGCGGTGCTTGGCTTTGTGCCGCAGATGCTTGTATTGTTCCTGCTTCTTGCCTTTCTGGAGGCGTGCGGTTATATGGCGCGTATCGCGTTTGTACTGGATCGTATCTTCCGCAAGTTCGGACTGTCCGGCAAGTCCTTCATTCCGATGCTTATCGGTACCGGCTGCGGCATTCCGGGTATCATGGCGTCGAGGACAATTGAAAACGAGCGTGACCGCAGAATGACAATTATGACAACTACCTTTATCCCCTGTGGTGCGAAGGTTCCCTTTATCGCCATGGTGGCGGGCGCAATCTTCGGCGGCTCTGCATGGGTGGCAACGAGCGCGTACTTTGTAGGCATGGCGGCGATCATTATTTCCGGTATCATGTTAAAGAAAACGAAAATGTTTTCCGGCGACCCGGCTCCTTTCGTGATGGAGCTTCCGGCTTACCATATGCCCACGGTGGGCAATGTGCTGCGCTCCATGTGGGAACGCGGGTGGTCCTTCATCAAGAAGGCGGGCACGATTATTCTGCTTTCCACTATCGTTATTTGGTTTACGACATACTTTGGATTTACTGCGGAAGGCTTCCGTATGCTTGGCGAGGAGGAAATGGATCAGTCACTTCTTGCGGCGGTCGGCAGTGCGATTGCATGGATTTTCATACCGCTTGGATGGGGAAACTGGCAGGCGGCAGTGGCGTCCATCACGGGTCTTGTGGCGAAGGAAAATATCGTTGGTACAATGGGTATCCTTTATCCCGGCGGATGGTCTGAGATTGGCGCAAACTTCAGTCAGCTTGCGGGATACTCATTCCTGGTGTTCAACCTTCTGTGTGCGCCCTGCTTTGCGGCGATTGGCGCCATCAAGCGGGAGATGAACAATGCGAAATGGACGTGGTTTGCGATTCTGTACCAGTGCGGATTGGCTTATGCGGTGGCGCTGATGGTTTATCAGATTGGTTCGGCATTTACAGGAAACCTGAATGTCATTGGTCTGATTGCGGCCATCGTAATTCTTGGCGGCATGATCTACATGCTGTTCAGACCGTATAAAGAGGCGACAAAACTGACAACAAATATGAAACTGAAAATGGCGAAGTAACGGCGCGAAAAGCGTTTTTAATGGCGTCCCGCCATAATACGGGGCGTCAGGTTTCGTCTTTAGATTTGTAACAGGGAAACAGGAGGAATTTCAATGCTGACATGGCTTATGGAAAATATGGCGACAATCATCATCAGTGCGGTTTTAGTTCTTGTGGTGGCGGCGATTCTTGTCAGTATGGTACGCAGTAAGAGAAAAGGAAAATCATCCTGTGGCTGCGGGTGCGCAAACTGCCCGGCGGGCAGTTCGTGTGCCATGAATGGCGCCTGCCATCCGGCAAAGCCGGAAACTATGGGAAAATAAGAACTTAAAGATAGAGGAAGGTTATAAATTGTGAAGAGACACCGATTCTGGGCATGGGCGATGATCGCCTGCCTTTTTATGACGTTATATACCGGTTATAAACACCAATAACAGTGTGAGAAGAACTTCTGGCTGCCTTCGGCAGTTTTCGCTCGCAGCAAAGGCTGTATCGCAAAGTCAGCACAGCTGACTTGGGAGTTCTATATCTTACGCCGGAGAATGCCTAAAAGCGGCACTCTCCGTAATAGTGTGGAGGAAACGAATATGTTTGGATTTTTGGATAAAATAGACAGGAAACACATGGGCATTTTTGCGGCGGGCGTTCTGTTTGGCACGGCGGGGATTAAAATTCTTTCCGGCAGGGATGCCAAGAGAGTATATACACACGGCGCGGCTGCGGCGCTCCGGGCAAAGGATTTTTGTATGAAGACGGCGGCGACGGTGCAGGAAAATGCGGAGGACATCTATGCGGAAGCTGTCCAGATCAACGAGGAAAGGGCAAGGCAGGAGGCAGAGCAGGTGATTTCCGACGAGGAGGATTGGGAAGAAGAAACAGTTTCTGAGAGAAAGGACATTTCCGGGGAAGACAGCATATGAAGTTCGTGATCTGCCATGACATTCCGGGACGTCTGCGGATACGGGTATTGCAGTCCCATGAAATGACATGCGGCGAAGCGGATACATTGGAGTACGTCCTGTCCGCGCTGTCTGGCGTGACAAAAGTGTCCGTACAGAGGCGGACTGCGGGCGTGACAGTATGTTATGGCGGAGGCAGGGCGGAGCTGATACAAAACCTGCGGGCATTTTCCTATGGAAACGTGACGGTTCCGGAAAATGTTCTGCAGCATTCCGGCAGGGAGCTGAATGAAGCGTATAAAGAAAAGCTGATCGGCAAAGTCATCCTCAGATATGGCAGCATGGCAGTTATCCCCTATCCTGTCAGGGCGGGGATTGCTGCAGTCAGATCACTGCGCTATATCGGGCTTGGGTTCAAAACGCTCTGCCGGGGAAAACTGGAGGTGCCGGTTTTGGACGCAACCGCAATCGGCGTTTCGGTGCTGCGCGGCGATATGAAAACGGCGGGCTCCATCATGTTCCTGCTTGGGATTGGCGAGCTTCTGGAAGAATGGACGCATAAAAAATCGGTAGGCGATCTGGCAAGGAGCATGTCCCTCAATATCAGCAAGGTATGGCTGCGCAGGGACGGGCAGGAGATACTGGCGCCGGTGTCCGATATCGCAGTCGGTGATGAAATCGTGGTGCGCATGGGCAATGTGATTCCTTTTGACGGCGTGGTGCTTTCGGGAGAAGGGATGGTCAATCAGGCGTCCCTGACGGGGGAATCCGCGGCGGTCTTTAAGCAGGCGCATGGATATGTGTATGCCGGGACGGTGCTGGAAGAAGGCGAATTGGACGTCCGCGTGGAAACCGTAGGCGGGGCGAGCCGTTTCGAGCGGATTGTCACGATGATCGAAGAATCGGAGAAGTTAAAATCTTCTTTGGAAGGGAAGGCGGCACATCTGGCGGACCGGCTGGTGCCCTATATGCTGCTTGGAACCGGCGGCGTCTACGCTCTTACCCGGAATGTCACAAGGGCATTATCGGTTCTGATGGTGGATGTTTCCTGTGCGTTAAAGCTGGCGATGCCGATCTCCGTGCTTTCGGCGATACGGGAGGCAAACGAACACTGCATTACGGTCAAAGGCGGAAAATTTTTAGAGGCGCTTGCCGAGGCGGATACGATTGTTTTTGACAAGACGGGCACGCTTACGGAGGCAAAGCCGGTAGTGGCGGATGTGGTGCCTTTTCTGGGGGACGAACCGGATGAGCTGTTAAGGACTGCCGCCTGTCTGGAGGAGCATTTTCCCCATTCGATGGCGAGAGCCGTGGTGGAGGCGGCAGGGCAGAAAGGGCTGGAACACAGCGAGATGCATTCCAGGGTCGAGTATATTGTGGCGCACGGGATTTCTTCCCGCATCGGGGAGCAGAAAGTCATCATCGGGAGCTATCATTTTGTCTTTCAGGATGAACAGTGCACCATTCCCGAAGGGATGCAGGAGCGGTTTGACTCCCTGCCGGCGGAATATTCCCATCTGTACATGGCGGTCGATTCCATACTGGCGGCGGTGATCTGTATTGAAGATCCCCTGCGGGAAGAAGCGGCGGATGCGGTCAGCGCACTGCGGGCGTGTGGAATTGGCAAGATTGTGATGATGACGGGCGACAGCGAGCGGACAGCCCGCGCCATTGCAGAAAAAGTCGGCGTTGACGAGTATTATTCGGAAGTGCTGCCGGAGGACAAGGCGCGTTTTGTAGAGTCGGAAAAAAGAGCTGGAAGAAAGGTTGTCATGGTCGGGGACGGCATCAACGATTCCCCGGCATTGTCGGCGGCGGATGTGGGCGTTGCGGTCAGCGACGGGGCGGAAATTGCAAGGGAGATTGCGGACATTATGATCGGTTCGGACGACCTGTATGGGCTTGTAACGCTGAAAAGACTGAGCAATGCGCTGGTCGGACGAATCCATGGGAATTACAGGGTAATTGTAGGTTTCAATACGGCGCTGATCCTGCTTGGCGTCGGTGGATTTTTGCAGCCCGCATCTTCGGCGCTTTTGCACAACACTTCGACGCTGGCAATCAGCCTGAAAAGTATGCAGGACCTATTGTAACAGGTGCGGTTTTGCGAATGGCGCGGCTGAACAGAAAGGATGCGTTTCAGTCCCGCCCCAAAATGGACAGGATGCATTTTTTCATTGCCTCATAGCTTTCCGGGGTGATGTCATGCTCCATTTTACAGGCATCGCCCGCCGCAATCACGGGGTCAACGCCAAGATGAACCAGCCAGTCTGTCAGCAGGGTGTGGCGTTCGTAAACGCTTTCCGCGATTTTTCGCCCCTCGTCCGTCAGATGGAGAAAACCTTCTTCCGAGACGGTGATGTATCCGCGGTTTTTCAGGTTTTTTACGGCGACGCTCACACTCGGCTTTGAAAAATTCAGCTCGGTTGCCACGTCGATGGAGCGCACCACGGAGAGGCGGCTGCTTAAGATTAATATTGTTTCAAGGTAATCCTCAAGAGATTCCTCGGCTTTGTGTCGGATATAACTCATGGTATCACTATACTCCTTTCCGGGTTTAGAACCTGCCCATAAATTAATCCTAACACTTTGGGGAGGGCGGCGCAAGGTCTGACGGCAAAAAGGAAGTTATCAAATTCTATTAAATTTTATCAGCGGCCACTGACGGGTGTGCCGCATTTTTGAAAAACAGGGGTTAGATTTTGCTAACCTGAAAGGAAAGAGAGGGATTGTTTATGGTTAAGATTACAGTGGGTATTGACAGTATGGCGTGCGGGATGTGCGAGGCGCATATTAACGAGGCGGTGCGCAACGCCTTTCCGGTAAAGAAAGTGACCAGTTCGCATACAAGGAAAGAAACCGTCATCCTGGCGGAGAGGGAGATACCCGAACCGGCGCTTCGCAAAGTCATTGCGGAGGCAGGGTATGATGTAATGAGCGTGAACTGGGCGCCGTATGAGAAAAAGGGGCTGTTTGCAAGACGGGAGAAGATTGAAAATTAAAATTTGAGATGCGCAAAAAGCCGTGCAGAAATGGGGAAATTATGAAAGATAATAAAGGATTCCGGGACAGGTGGGCGAAGCGGTAAGGGGACAGGGATGAAAAGCTGCAGCGAAATACATTGTGGAAAATAACGGGTTCTGAATGGATGATAACGTTACAGTCCGGCAAGGCTGAACTGCAACATAATAACATGGGAGAAAGAAAATAATTTTGACATAGAGAAGACAGGACAGAAGGAGGTGCAGGCTTGAAACAGAAAAAATCGGTGGAGGATTATCTGAAAACAATCTATATCCTTTCCAAAAATAAGGACGTGCATGGGGCGGATATTGCAAGGGCGATCGGCGTTTCGCGGCCGACTGTCTGTGTGTCCTTAAAGGCGTTGGAGGAGGAAGGGTATATTCTCATGGATGATGCGCGTGAAGTCCATCTGACGGAAAAAGGCATGCGGATTGCGGAAGAAACCTATGAACGGCACAATACGCTCTGCCAGCTTTTGACGGAACTTGGCGTGGACGAAAAAACGGCGTCGTCAGATGCCTGTGAGATGGAGCATGCGGTCAGCAATGAAAGCTATCAGGCGCTGAAGGCTCTTGTGGCGGAAGGAAGCGGAGGAACATAAGAATGAATACGTTACAGAGTGCGGCTGTTGCAGCTGCAACGGCTTTTCTTGTACTGGCTTTCTGCACTGGAATAAAGGCAGCCTGCCGTAAAAAGCGAGACAGGACAAAAACGATAAGGCAATACATGACGGATATATGGGGCAAAAATGAAGATCTATACATTTGGAAAAAAGGAAAATCCGGCGGTCATGCTATTGCCGGGAACCTGCTGTCACTGGAAAAGCTTTGAAGGAGTTATCCCAAAGCTGTCGGAAAACTTTTACGTTTTATGCGTATCCTATGACGGTTTTGACGAAACAGAGCATGCGGTGGTGATTTCCAATGCGCTGCATATCATGCCGGAGCCGGAAAAGCCCTGGCGGAGATCAGGCGGGTGTTAAAACCGGGCGGTATCCTGATAGCACCGACGTTCACGGCGGCTGGCAGCCTGTCCGGAAGGATGAGAATACGGTTCATGGAGCTTTCCGGGTTTAAGGTATTCTACAAATGGACGCCGCAGGGATATCTGGATTTTTTAGAGGAAAACGGATTTGAAATAGTCCGCAGGAAAACATTTGACGGCGGTCTGAAACTGACCTATGCCGAGGCAAGGGTAAAGCCGTGACAGAGGCAGGAGGGAGTGCGGATTTGAAGCATAGAAAATCGGTAGAGGATTACCTTAAAATAATTTATACGATTTCCAAACGAAAAGCCGTGCATGGCTCGGATATTGCGGGGGAGCTTGGCGTATCCCGCCCCACGGTTTCCGTGGCTTTAAAGTCGCTGGCAATGGAGATGATGCGTGAAGAATGAAACGGAAGGGAAATGTGATGTTGGTTTTTATCATTCAGATTATGATTTTTCTGTTGGCCTTTATTGGGATTGTTAAGCTCTCGGCTCTGAGAAGCCCGGTAGACGGAATATTTTATTACCCGAAACCTGTGCAGGAAAGAGCGGTTCAATTAAGCCTGACAGACAAAAAGACGATCAGGATACGGGCCATAGTTTTTATGTCCCTTTTCGCATTGGCACTGTTCATACTGCCGCTGGTCTTTACGGGTGTATGGAGCAGGATTACGGATTTTAAGACAGCGTATGCCCGCATCCTGACGCTGCTTACGGCTTCTTCTTGGTTTGATACCATCGTGATAGACTATCTTTGGGTGGGAAAATCCGGATTTTGGAGAATCCGTGGGGCTGAAGACCTGCCTTACAGAAAAACCGGGAGACAGCTGATCGGGAAGTTTATCCGTCATCCGGTGGTGTATGCGCTGCTTTCAATCCCCATGGCATATGCGGCGGTCCATATCGCCAGGGGCTTAGGATAAAACAGGCTGGAACTGGTATGGGACGGAGAAATGGAGTGTCAAAAAAGTGGAAAAACAATGGGAAGGAAATAAATGATGGGAAAGATACAGATACATGGCGTGCCGGAAACCATGCTTCAGACGGTATATGCCCGCGCCGCCTATTCACAGAAGAAAAATGCAAAATTTCACGACGACAGGGCGGTGGAGATCGTGTCCCGCATGGATTATGATTTTTCCCTGGCAGGAAAAGATGCTATGATGTCAAAGGGCGTGATAGCAAGGACGCTTCTTCTTGACCGTATGGCGGGGGATTTTATCAGGAAAAATCTGAAAAGCACGGTGGTCAACATTGCCTGCGGGCTGGACACAAGGGTGTACCGCCTGAATACGCCGCCTTCTGTCCGCTGGTATAATCTTGACCTTCCGGAAACGATAGAGGTGCGCCGTCGCTTTCTTCCTGAAAACGGGAATATTACCATGATTGCAAAGTCGGCGATGGATGAAAGCTGGGCAGATGAAATAGAAGAACCGGAAGGCAGGGTGCTGGTTATCATTGAGGGGCTGTCCATGTATCTGTCGGAACAGGATGTGAGGCAGATGCTCTCCATTATCAGCAGGCGGTTTGAAAGGGCGGAAGTCATTATGGAGGTTATGAATCCGTGGGTGGTGAAAAATGTAAAAGAAAAGTCCATTGAGAAAACCAGGGCAAAGTTCACATGGGGCATCAAGTCCGGGAAGGAACTGCAGCATATTTTGCCGGAGTATACCTGGGTGCGGGATGTGAGTCTGGCGGAGGGAATGAAAACCATTATGCCCGTTTATTATCTGTTTGGATGGATACCGGCGGTAAAAAATATTTCAAATAAGCTGGTTGTGCTGAGAAAAGAATGAAAGGTAAGGTGGATGGTTCACAATGACGGGTGAGGAATATAAAAAACTGTCGCTGAAAGAATTCGACCGGGCGGCGGAAAAATTTGATGATGACGATCCAAGCGTTTACAATATGTGCCGCAGGGATTATCCCGATGTATTGGCGGAGGCGGTCATGGAGCCTTTTTCCGATCTGCTTGATGCCGGCTGCGGAACGGGGGCAATGCTCGGTATGTTTAGGAAAGATTATCCGGACAGGAATTATACCGGGGTAGATTTGTCGGAGAAAATGATAGAAACTGCAACAAAAAACACATAAACGGAATACGTTTTGTTGCGGGCGACTGTGAAAACCTTCCGTTCGCGGCGGGCAGCTTTGATGTGGTTACCTGTTCCATGAGCTTTCACCATTACCCGAATCCCGAAAAGTTTTTTATGAGCCTGCACCGGGTCCTGCGTCCGGGCGGCAGGTTTATTTTGAGGGATATGGCGTCAAACAGCCGTGTCATGATGTGGCTTATAAATCATATTGAGGTACCGATAGCAAACAAGGTCATGCACAAAGGGGACGTCCATGTATATTCAAGGGCTGATATGCAGCGGCTTTGTGACGCAAGCGGAATGCAACTGGAGCTGTATGAGGTCAGAAAAGGGTTCCGGCTGCATTGCGTGGTCAGGAAACCGGTCTGAAATACAGGCAGTGAAAATGATTTATGCAGTACAGCTTTTTCTGTGCTGCGGGCTTTTCACGGCCTTAAGCAATTGGAGGTGCGGAAGTGACGGAGATTTATCTGGCAGAGGATCATCTGTTATTGGAAACGGGATACCATGACCCGCAGATGCACAGCCATTCGGCCGCCCATGTGCTGGTTGGGCTTCATGGGGATATGCGTGTGATTACGGAGAATGAAACCATACTGTGCCGCGGGGCGCTCCTGCCATCCGGGACAGCCCATACGGTGGACAGCTTTGGAAATCCGCTTCTGGTGTTCCTGTTTGATGTCACATCAACGGTGTCAGAGCAGATACAGCGTATGGCGGCATTGGAAAGAGGGACAGCAGAGCGCATCGCCCTGTCTTACCGGACGCTTGCGGCCGAAAATCCGGCAGACGGGTATGAAACGTTTTTTATGGAGGTAATGGCTCTGCTTAAGATGAAAGGTTACGGAAGCAGGATTACAGATGAAAGGATTATCCATGCCGCGCGCTTCGCAAAGGAGCATCTGCAGGATGAGGTGACAGCGGGGGAGGCAGCAGAGGCCGCCTGCCTGTCGGAAAGCCGTTTCTCCCATCTGTTCCGGGAGCAGGCGGGGATTGCCTTTTCAAGCTGGCTGGTATACCGGAAACTGTTTGATACCTATATAAAAATAGCGGAGGGCGCATCGATCACGGACGCCTCCCTTGCCGCGGGGTTTTCCACCCCGTCGCATTTTGCCACGACCAATAAAAGGATGTTTGGCATTACCGCAAGCGACCTGACTGGCGGATACCGCCTGCACAGAATAGCAGATATTTAGAAGCGGACAAAAAGAGCCTTCTGTATAATTGTAATATAGGTTGTCAGGATTGGGAAACCGAGAACATTAAGCGAAGCTCAGCTTAGACATTTACGGGAGTTGCAGAACAGGGGATAA
>VSNO01000079.1 GCA_009774375.1 Lachnospiraceae bacterium | reverse complement strand
TACTTTTCCAGTATACCTACGCCGAAAAACATATTTAGCGGCATAATCTATCTACGTAAAAACTAGAATTTTTGTGTATCAACAAGACCTGGCTGGACAATCTGGGACTGGAGGTTCCGACCACCATGGAAGAGTACTCTGGCAATCAATCAGATCAACGGTTATGGCAGCTTCTTTGGAGCGTATGGTCATGCGGAGGCATTTAACAGTGCGGGCGCTATACTCAACCATTTTGTGGTAGAGGATGGGAAGGTGATCTATGAGCCGATCACGGAAGAGTGGAAGACGGCGGTCAAAGAACTTGGTAAGTTTGTGCAGGACGGTCTCTGGGATCAGGAAGGTTTTGTGCAGGATGGCGACCAGTACAGTGCGAAACTGACAAGCGCGACACCGATCGTGGGTTCCGCATACACATGGGCATCGGGCAGCTTTGGCGACAATGGGGATCAGTATGTTGCGATCGCTCCTTTGAAGGCAAATGCGTCCGCGGATGCGCCCATGGTACACAAACGTCAGAATCATGTAAGCTTCCTCGGCACAGGTTTCTCGATCACAAACAAGTGTGAGCATCCTGAGATCCTGGCGCAGTGGGTAGACCTGTTCTACAATGAGACGATGACGATCATGAGCTACCGCGGACCGGATCGTGTCAAGAACATTGACGAGAACGGCGTGGTTACATATGACGAGACACCCGGGGCGGACGGTGCGAGCTTTGACACCATCACCCAGCATGAAGCGCCTTTCGACGGTACGCCGAAGTGTATGACGAATGATATGTTTGTCAATAAAATCATTACTGAGACCATGAAGAATGACAAGGTTGATGTCATTAACGAGTTCTATATCAATGCTCCGGCAAGCGTGACGCTTCCAAGCATGCAGTTTACAGATGAGGAGAGCCAGTTTGTGAACGACTATGGCGTAAGCGCCCAGAACTATGTGGAGAGCTGCCTTGCGGAGTGGCTGCTTGGAAAGAGTGACATCGATGCGGATTGGGACAGCTACCTGGCACAGCTGGAGACCCTGAAAGTTCAGGAGTACATTGACACTATGCAGACTGCATATGACAGAACGATCGGTAAATAAATCATCTCCCTCCGTTCGCTGTCCGTCCCCGGAAGGTTCGGGTAAGGACGGGACATGGCGATCACCGGCAGCGCCGGATTTTTGTCGAGGATCGTTTGCAGGAATGGGCGGTGGGTCTGGCGCAGGTAGTCCGGCGAGGGGGCGTTGTGGTCGTAGTCGTACACGAAACAGCTCATGGGCAGCTGGGAGATGTATTCCGCCATCCAAGGTTCTCCCATGGCGCCGCCGCTGAAGCCCAGACAGTAGAAGCCGCTGTCCAGCCATCGGGACACGAGGGCGCAGTAGGAGTTGGAACTCCGGCTGGCGCAGCCCCCCTGTGTGATGGAGGAGCCGTAGAAGACGATGGGCGTTTCGCGGGCATAGGGCGTGGGTGCCAGCAGGGCGGCGCCCGGCTCCAATCCCAGCTCCAGCAGTTCGACGCCGGTGTACAGCGGAAGGTACAGCGTCACCAGCGACAGGGTGCCGGGCAGTTCAAATTCACTCTCCAGGAGCCGCTCTCCCAGCGGCGGCCAGCGGGTGCCAAGGTACTCCGGGTCAGTGCCCTCTCCCAGATAGCAGTCGATCCCTGCATAGCCGCTGTAAGCCATGTGCGGGTATCCCTCGGAGTCCGTCACGAGCATGCGCAGTCCGAGACGCCGGGAATCCGTGAGGAAGCGCACCCGCCCGCCGCTGGTGCAGCCCTGCAGCATCAGCAGCTTTTCGCTGGCAAGGGAGCGCTGCGCGGCCGGCAGTCTGGCATATTCCCCCTCGATCAGCCGTAGATGCGCGCCGGGGTAGAACGGACATCCTGAAAGCGCAGCCCGGCTTCCAGGGGGACAGCCTGTAAGTTCTGGTCAAGTTTTTCCATTTTTGTCTTCATCTGATCAACACTCCTTTTTTATGCACACGGGCACCCAGAGGAAGATTGTCAGCATGCGCTGACGGGTGTCCGGCGCACGAGTAGGGGAAGAAGGCTCTTCCTACTCGATTCCGAATCTTATCCGATCAGGCACTCTTTTCCCCTGAATGCAAACCCATATTTACGGATCTGCTCTGAAGAAAATCCTTCGGCGGTCAGTTTGGCGTCATACTGCTTTTCATCAATCTGGGAATGGGCGTTCATAACAGTCTGTGCGAGATCTTTTTCTTTCAGGGGTTTATGCACTTTAAACTCAATGATGTATGCACAGTCTTTTTCTCTGTTTTTGGGTGTCAGCATGACATCATATCGCCCGAAGCCGCTTTCCCTGTTCGATGTGATCTCAAATCTTCCGGTAAGTTCAACCATCAGTCCCAGCACGAACCCATGATAAAACCGTTCGGGGGCATCATCATCTGATACACTTTTGGCGATATCAAAACTTGAGAAGCTGTGGAGCGCGATTCTGTTCATAAACTCATTCATTCCATCTATGTCATTGATCAGGAGAGCCTTGATGAAATTATTGTATGGCATTTCAGAATTTCCACCAAACCAGTTTTTCACCATCTTGCGAAACATTCGTTTTACCTCAAGGTTTGTTATGGTCATCGTATACCAGGTATCCCCTTCTTCCCCTGCGCTCTCTTCGTCATTATCCAACGTTTTTAGATTCAGCACTTTCAGATAGCCCGTAGCAAGTAAAAGGCTCCACACTGCTTCTGCACTGCCATTTAACTGGTCAAATGCAATTTTTTCGTCAATCTGCGTCTCGAAACTTTTGCCCTGCAGGAGATCCTCCATTGTCTGTTTTATGTTCGGAGTCCCTCTTTGGATCAGCTGGCTCACAAGTTCATTCCCGCTTGTATTAGACCAGTAGGTGTCGTACTTTCCCCCTTCGTTTATAAATGACGCGATCGACCACGGATTGTATATATCGGTGCAGGCACCGAATGTAAAGCCGTCATACCATCTCTTGACTTTTGCTTTCTGCGCTCCATATCCTGCATCATCAAGCGCAGTAAAGACTTCCTCCTCTGTAAAACCGAAACATGTCATATATTTATCAGATGTTGTTGTGATAACATTTAGGTTATTCATGCCTGTGAAGATACTTTCTGATGGCTCGCGCAGCGAGACATTGGCTATCCTGGTTATTCCTGTGATCAATCCGCGCTCAAGGTATTCGTTTGTCTTGAACGTGGAGTTGAACAGACCATTGAAAAATCTGATCGTCTCTTCCCAATACCCTGATATCCAGGCATCCTGCATTGGTGTATCATATTCATCCAGGATAATGATCACTTTCTGGTCATAATGACGCTGCATGAAACCAGCCATGGAACGTATTGCACCGTCAGCTAATTCGCTGCTTATTCCGGGTTCTATTTTCTGATAATACTTCTGTTCTTTTTCATTCAGCAGATTTCCCTGCAGGAGATAATCATTATTGTTATATAACTCAGTAATTACCTGGGTAATCTTATAGACCATTTCTGCATATGTGGTCGCCTTGACATTGGCGAAGCTTAAAAAGATTACCGGAAACGTACCTTGCAATTCCCTGTACAGATATTCCCCGCCAGTAGATTTTTCCTCCCATATGGATAAACCTTCGAACAGATCGCCTCTGTTCGCATATTTATTTGAGAAGAAACACTCTGTCATGCTCATGTTTAAGGTTTTTCCAAACCTGCGTGGGCGTGTGATCAGGGTAACTTTATCTGCGTATTCCCACCATTCCCGGATAAAGTTTGTCTTGTCAATATAAAATATATGTTTTGTTCTCACTTCCTCAAAGTCCTGATATCCAAGTCCTGCCCTGTTTTCGTTCATTCAACACCCTCTTTTGTCTGGGATGAATTGTTTGTTATGGCTACAGTATACACGATACCGGCTTTTTTCACAATATTAGGATGAGCTGATTTAGAATCATTGACAAGACTGTATATATAGTGTATATATTAATATATACAGTAAAATCACAGCAAGCGGTCGGACACGGCAGAAAGGAGTGGATCAAAGTGAATCTGCTGCAAATAGATCATCTCACAAAGAGATTCGGTACTTTTGAATTAAATGATATTTCTGTCGCGCTTCCGCCCGGTTACATTTGCGGTCTTGTGGGGCAGAATGGTGCGGGCAAAACGACGCTGCTCCATCTGATACTTGGTCTGTATCAGGCCGATGAGGGAAGCGTTCTGATCGATGGAATGGATTACAGATCCGAAGAAAAGCAGATCCGCGACAGGATCGGAACGGTATTGGCGGAGGATCTGTTCGACCCTTCGATGACACTGATCGGGAATGCGGACTGGTACGGAAAATATTACACCGGTTACAGCCGCCAGCGCATGGAGCGCTATCTGTCTCGATTCCGGCTGGAAAAGAGGAGAAAGTTCGGCAGGCTCTCACAGGGAGAAAAGCAAAAGTGCCAGTTTGCGTTTGCGCTGTCCCACGATGCGAAGCTGCTGGTCCTCGACGAGCCGGCAGGAAATTTTGATCCTGATTTCAGGGAAGCATTTTTTCAGGAACTGAAGGCGTTTATTCAGGACGGCACGAGGAGTGTCATACTGGCGACGCATCTCACGCAGGATCTTGACCGCATGGCGGACCACATCATCTATCTGGAAAACGGAGATCAGATCTTTGCGGGGGATATCGAAAACCTGCGCGAGCGTTACCGCATGGTGTCGGGGGAGGCTTATCAGATCCGGCAGATCGCACCGGAGCGCGTGATCTATCTGGAAGAGAACCGATACGGGGCGAGAGCGCTGGTCGCGCACAGCCGTCTGAACCATTATGATGGGCGTCTTGCAGTTTGTGCGCCGACGATCGAGGAGCTGATGTACGGTTACGCACACAGAACCTGCGGGGTGCAGCAGAGAATAGATGGAGGAGTGAATGGCAGTTCCTGACCAGAAGGAGGTCTATATGGCAAAATATATCATCAGGGATTTTTTGTGTGATTTTCGGATGAGCCGTGTGAAACAGAATAAGGTAGCATACACATGTTTTTGGATGTCATTCTATCTCATCCTCACTTCGCTCTTTGTAAACCGTGTGGGGATCAGCGGTGCGATCGCGTGGCGGAATGTGATCGCCGAAAATGCATTGATGCTGCCGATGATCTTTTCGTTCTGCTCGGTGATGGTGCACCCGGTGCAGCTTCCCAAGATGATGTACCTGTGTCCGATGGCGCCGGAGGAGCGCAGGGCGTATATATATGGTTCCTATTGGTTCAGGGTGGGCGTGAATATGCTGGTCGGTATGGCGGGGCTTTGTATCGTGGCGTCATACTCAGACTGCGACCTGATGTCCGCGGTACAGATCCTGATGAACCATGCGCTGATCGCTGTTCAGGTCAGCCACAGGCAGCAGGTGGGCAGCAGGAACGGCGTCGTGGCGGCCGGAGAGATCATTTCGGTGACGGCGCTGCTGTCCAACGCGGTACAGTTTATTGTCCTGCTTGATTTGACACGGGGGCTGTGGATCAGAGGGGGGATATTTTTTATATTCTGTTTTGTCCAGCTTCCGCTGCAGATCTGGTATGCGAAATATATCAGAAGCGTGCTGCGGGAAGCGGTCTTTTATGCGCACGGTCACCCAGAGGAAGATTGTCAGCATGCGCTGACGGGTGCCCGGCGCGGCAAGCAGGGAAGATGGCACTTCCCTGCTTGATCGTACAGCCCCGTGCAGAGGAAATGAGCCGCTAAGCAATTGTTCAGAAAGGTGTCAGACGAAATGAACATAACGATACTTCCACAGGGAACGATGGCGATCTACGAGCAGATCGTCAACCAGTTAAAGAATGCGATCGTGACAGGAGAGCTCGGGGCGGGGGAGGCACTGCCTTCGATCCGCTCCCTGGCGGCAGAGCTTGGCGTCAGCGTGATCACGACAAAGCGCGCATACGAGGAGCTGGAGAAAGAAGGGCTGATCCGCTCTGTTGCGGGCAAAGGCTTTTACGTCTGCGAATACAATACGGACTACCTTCGGGAGAAGCAGTTGATGATGCTCGAGCGGCGTCTTGGCGAGATCATCGGCGAGGCAAAGCAGGCAGGACTAAAGTGCGGGGAACTGGTCGAGATGGTCGAGGCACTGTACGGGGAATAAAATCAAATAGATCAAGAGGATTTTATGGAAAAAACAATCTTGTTATTGAAACATGTCACAGGCATACAGCGGAGAAGTCTGTTATGGGATCAGGCGGGTGCGGCAAACAAAAGGTTTGTCCTGCGCGACATCAATCTTCAACTGAAAGCGGGTTACATCTATGGGCTGATCGGTGAGAACGGGGCTGGAAAGACAACGCTGATGCATTATATTCTGAAAGACACGATCCCATATAAAGGGCACATTTATATAGAAGGAACAGATATACGAAAAGATCATGCGCAGATCCTGAACAGGATCGGATATGTGTCCGGGGACAGGCGCTTTTTTGAAAACTGCACTGCCGGACAGAATGCCGGGCTCCTCGGCGCTTTTTATGAAAATTTTCACGAGGAAATCTTTACGGACGCTATGGCAGCCATGAATCTGTCTGCCCGGAAGGTCTATAAAACGATGTCGAGGGGCGAGCGGCTGAAATTTCAGTTGGCGTTTGCCATGGCACACGAACCTTGTCTGTATCTGCTCGACGAGGTAACAGCGGGAATGGATCCGGTGTTCCGCGTTGACTTCTTCCGGCTCCTGCAGCAGATCATCAGGGACGGGCGCGCCTGCGTCCTCATGACCAGCCATATAACCGAGGAAATAGAGACGAGGACGGATTACGTGGGCGTGATGGTAAACGGCAGTCTGGTGCGGTTTGGGGAAAGCCTGGATATCATTCCGGATCTGAGGAAAGGGAGGGCGTGCGGTGAAGGTCATCGATAAAAAGCAGCAGAAGTTGTTAGATGAATTTTTTCAGCGGGAGCGATTGTTGGGACTGGATTACTATGGATTCGGGATCGCGGCGGGGATCGTGCTTGCGATCGCAGCGCTGCTGTCGGTCGTGCCATACCAGGTGTGGGAGGGAAACCGCATGATGATGGGGCATGTATCCCTGCTGGAAGTGACGGGAATGGAAATGTACATGATGCAGTACCGCGACCTGCGGGAAGATGGCAGAAACAGGCGTGTATATGAGATTCTGTGTTATCTGCCAGTCTCCTACGGACAGTTTGTGCTGTATATACTGCGAAAACTGTTGAGGCTGGGGCTGGGGCTGGCAGGCATTTCTGCGGCCTGCCAGGTGGTGTTTGCGTGGGCGTTTTTGGATACGGTCGCGGCGGGGAATCTGCTGATGCCGTTTCTTGGGTGTCTGGTACTGCCCGTGGCGCTGGTTGGGGGGACACTTTTGTGGAGCAGGCGCTGAGTTTTGATTTTAGGCGAAAGATCTACGCTCTCTTCCTGCGGACATAGTCGCAGATGAAGATGGTGAATGCCACGATCAGCAGGATAAAAGTGGTCAGTACGTCCCAGATATCCATGAGCGGTTCGGATATCATTTTTGACAATACTGCATTGATCAGAAACTGCAGTGGGATCAGCAGCAGGACAGCAGTGCCCCAGACGGCCAGGGCTCGGTTGGAATACCGTCTGAACAGTCCGAACACCAGCCAGACATAGAGCATTGTGATCACTGCCATGGCTGCGCCGATGGTAAAGACCGAGGTCACTCGGATCAGACGGCTCAGCACATACAGATATGGAAGGATAAACAGGCTCAGAGAGATGAGGCTGACGGCAATTCCGCGTTTTCCCATTATTATGACCGGAAACGAGATGACCCATGCAAAGATGATGGAGGTCAACGGGATCAGGGACCAGGTCAGTCCGCCTGAGAGTGCTATGTCACAGATGATGCAGACCATGATCCCCACGATCAGCGTCATCGAGTAAATGATGGAGATGACTACATTTTTGCTGAGATTGTTTTCGTCCTGCTGTTTCAGTGCGAGCAGATTCTCATCTGCCCGGGTTTCATAATTTTCCATATGGATCTCCTCTCCGCTTAAAAGTTCATTGACCGTGATCCCCAGGATCTCACAGAGTTCGAGCATGATCGAAGAGTCGGGCATGCTGTTTCCGGTCTCCCATTTCGAGACTGCGCGGTCTGTAATGTTGAGCTGTTCCGCAAGCTGTGCCTGTGTCAGGTTTTTCTTCTTGCGGCATTGTGCGATAAATTGACCGATTTTTTTTTGATTCATTTCTTACCTCCTCAATATGGTTATAGGCTTTTGGAGTCTCTCTATAGGAGAATCTTATACGAAAACGATGGAAAAGTACACGAACTGTCGGTTGAGTGTGGGAATACAACCGCCGGTTGAGTGGATTGGAGCATGTCTGCCCCGTCTGCAGTATGGAACGGTGCCTGGCAGTCTCATTTCATATATGGATATCGGTTACTGTTCAGACAGGACTTAGCATTTACTACTAATTATAGCTTACAAGCCACGTAAGAAAACGTACATGTTGCGAGTAAAAATCCATTTGCATGGATTTTTACCTGTTACTGGAACGAAGCGAACAGTAAATGCGCCCAGAAGGGCGCAATGTTTAATGGGTGGAAACCCCATCTGGTAAGATGCTAACCACATCACCAGTAGCAAATCTTGGGTCTGTATTGGGCTAAGCGTAGGAAGTTAGGTAGTAGGGCTACAGGGCGAATTTAGCACCGAAATCACAGGTTCAGTGCGTCGGCGTCGTTTACTATGCGGAAGGCAGCATGTGTGTTTATCGTTATGGTGAGATTTCACACAGTACTGCGGTGTTGGAACGCCAGTCATGCTATAATCAGATGATGAAAAGCCTGTTTAAAAGGCTGAATCGAAGAAGTCAGAAGAAGAGCTACAACTGGGACGGATTCAATGATATGCTAAAGGAATATCCATTAGTGACACCAGGAATCTATGTAAGTGTGTACGCAGAATAGTTGTTGAACAATTCGTTTTGTAAAGAGTCTGGTGCGGGAAAGCCGCACGCCGGGTTCTGTGAGGGGCATATCTCGCAAGGGGTATGCCTGCTTGACCAGTTACAATAGAATTTTCGTGGGCAAAAATTTAAAAACTTGACATATATAGATTATCGATATATAATGAGTATATATCGATAATCTATATATTATTTTACAGAAATGTAACATTATAAAACAAACTATAAAATTATGAAAGGAACGGTTCATGATGGCAATTGACAAATCACTGATTTCGGGAAGCACTACCATGCTGATCCTGCGTCTGCTGGAGGACAAGGACATGTACGGTTACGAGATGATCGAGACGCTCGAGGCGAAGTCGAACAATGTATTCACGCTAAAGGCAGGAACGCTCTACCCGCTGCTGCACTCTCTCGAGGAGAAAAACTTCCTGACCTCGTATGAGAGCGAAGTCAACGGAAAGATACGCAAATATTACAGCATCACAAAGGGCGGCAAAAAATATCTCAGATCAAAGAAAGAAGAGTGGCAGGAGTATCAGACGGCCGTTGTGAACGTGCTCGGCATGGCGTGAAAATTTTGTCCGCCCAGGCGGGCAGATGCAAGTTAAGGAGAGATCAAAATGGAAGAATTTATAAAGACTTTGACAGAGCAGATGCGCTGTGCCAGGGCGCGCGACGGCGTGGCGCGCGAGCTGTCCGATCATATACTGGATCAGGCAGAGGCGTATGAACAGTCAGGTATGGAGCGCGGCAAGGCGGTCGCAAAGGCGGTGCGCGAAATGGGGGATCCGGTGGAGATCGGCGTTATGATGGACAGAATCCACCGCCCGCAGGTCAACTGGGGAATGCTTCTGGCCACATTTGTTCTAAGCATTATGGGAATTGTGTGCCTGATACCGGCCTATGGAGTGGAACAAGGGGGATATCGGCAAGGTTTGTTTATACTTGCGGGTTTTGCAGTCATTGCTGTCGTGTATTTTGTCGATTACAGCATCATCGGCCGGATCAGTGTGGCAGCTTATCCTGTCATGACAATTTTATTGTTTGTGGGCAGATATTATATGCCGACGGTCAATGGCAGGGTGCCGGTCATGTCTCAGCTGGTATACCTGTACATACCGGTCCTTGCCGGAATTTTGTATCAGCTGCGCATGGGAGGTTGCAGGGCGGTGGGCGTTGCGATCGCGGTGGATGGGATTACATTTGTGATATGCACATCGTTCTCATCGTCCCTGTTTGTCTCGTTCAATATTCTGCTGATCTCGGTCGTTATGCTGTTTGCCGCGATCCAGAAAGGCATGTTCGGCACGGCGAAAAGGCGTCTGACGGGAATTGCAGCCGCAGCCATTATCCTGCCTGCAGCGGTATTTTTGTGGCGATGCATTGCAGGCGAGGGCGGTTATCGGATGATGCGCGTGAAGGCGTTTTTTCAACGCGGTCAATATCGGACCACTTATAATTACACAAATACTGTGATTGATGATGTTTTGGGAAATGCCAGATTGGCAGGCAAGGGCGGCTCGGTAATGGGAGATGGGATGGATTTTCCATTTTTCAGGGATAACAGTCTCGTGCCGCTTATGACAGTGCATGTCTATGGGATCCTTGCCGGAATCCTGCTTGCGATTATGATGACGTTGTTTGTCCTGTATGCGGTGCAGATCGTCCGCGGGCAGAAAAACCAGCTCGGCTTTCTGGTATCCATGGGGTGCATGCTGGTCATCGGCCTGAACTGTATAGAAGGGATTCTGGTCAACGTCGGACTGTTTCCTGTCACGACAGTCATGATTCCGTTTCTGACTTACGGAGGCAGCGCGGCATTGGTGTACGCGGTGTTAATCGGCTTTCTGCTCAGCGTACACCGGTATGAGAAGGTCTACACGAGGGAGACATATGCTGACCGGCCGAGATGGCGGGTGAATCTGAAAATAGAAAAGCGGTGAGGTTCGCGAGTGACATGTGGGCAGGGAGGTAAGATACGTTCCGGCTCGGCTGCATGTGGGCAACCAGACGAAACATGCCGCAAAATCGAAGCGCCTCCTTAATCCGGGGCGCTTCGATTTTGCTTTCAAAACGACCCGGCTTGTGGTAAGATTAATATATGTTCAAAATGCGGCAAATAATGTCAAAGCATCATGCGGAACCAGCAGAAGCGAGGAGGCATATATGAAAAAGTTTAATACAACAGGGGCATGTTTTACGGACAGGCACTATATGGTTCAGCTTGGCGGGCGTCTTGCACAGATGAAACAGCTGGTGGACGATGAAAACTATTTTGTCATCAATCGCGCGAGGCAGTATGGCAAGACGACGCTGCTGAAGGCACTGGAAAAATATTTAAGGAATCAGTATTATGTAGTCAGCCTTGATTTTCAGATGTTTGGACAGAAAAGCTTTGAAGATGAAGTGATTTTTTCACGCTCTTTTGCAAAAATGTTTGTAAAAAAAATGAAATCCGGGCAACAGCACTCATCAAGGGTGCAGGACATTTTAGCGGAACTGCTTCAGCAGGCTTATAGCAGTGAATTGTTTCTATTGCTCGATTTATTTTTAAAGCTTTCAGAACTATGCAGTGCATCGGATAAGCCGATTGTGTTAATGATCGATGAAACTGACAGTGCGAGTAATAATCAGGTATTTATCGACTTTTTGTCACAGATCAGGGGATATTATTTAAACAGGGATGCGGAACCGGCATTTCAGTCAGTGATTCTTGCAGGAGTATATGACATCAAAAATCTGAAACGGAAGATCCGGCCGGAGGGGGAGCATGGCACAAACAGTCCATGGAATATTGCCGCACAGTATAAAATAAAAATGGAATTTTCTTCGGAGGACATCGCGGGCATGCTTGCAGCGTATGAAAATGATCATCATACAGGCATGGATATCAATGAAATGGCGGGGCTTCTGTATGATTATACGTGTGGCTATCCTTTTCTGGTATCAAGACTGTGTCAGATCATGGACGAGACGTCAGCGCCCTGGACGCGGGAGGGATTTCTGGATGCAGAGAGGCAGCTCGCTGTGGAAGGAAACACCCTGTTCGAATCGTTGATCAATAAACTTGATATGTATGAAGAACTTTGGGGAATGCTGCATCGGCTGTTGTTCAATGGAAGGAAGATTTCATATAATCTGGATGATTCTACATTGTCACTGGCGAACATGTTTGGTTATATTAAAAATATTGACGGTTCAGTGGCAATTGCGAACAGAATATTTGAGACGAGATTGTACAATTATTTCCTGACATCAGATGAAATGAAACAAAGTGACTTATATCAGGTGTCCGTTTCAGACAAAAATCAGTTTGTCCTTCATGGAAAACTAAATATGCGCCTGATATTAGAAAAGTTCGGTTTGCATTTTAACGAATTGTATGGCAATAGCAGTGACAAATTTAAAGAGGAATATGGGAGAAAGCATTTCCTGCTCTATCTTCGCCCGATCATTAACGGTACAGGAAATTATTATGTGGAGGCACAGACCAGGGATGATAAACGTACAGACATTATCGTCGATTATTGTGGGGAACAGTACATCGTCGAATTGAAAATATGGCGTGGACAGGAATATAATCAGCAGGGCGAGCAGCAGTTGGCGGATTATCTGGATGCGTACGGAAAGGATATAGGGTATTTGCTCAGCTTTAGCTTTAATAAAAACAAAGTGGCTGGAGTCAGGGAAGTGCAGATGGGCAGTAAAACGATTGTCGAGGCAGTGGTGTAATGTTCACCGCAGACCAAAGATCAATGGTAGCACCTTGGGATCAGGCATGAATCAATATGAGGAGGATATATATCATGGAACGAAAAAGAATGGGAGACTTTGGCGGCATCATACACGGCGGGGACTACAATCCGGACCAGTGGCTTGACAGGCCGGACATTCTGGAGGAAGACCTGCAGCTGATGAACACGGTGCGGTGATCGACCACCGAAACTGTGCGGACACCAGGGTATTCCGCGAGGTGGCACGGCTCGGCGAACGTCTGGAAACAATCGCCCCGAAAGTGATCGGCACATGCAGCCATCCCCGGATTACCATGGTATTTGACTGGGAAAACTGGTGGCGGTGAACGATGCCTGCGCGGTGGACAACCGGCTGGACTATCGGGAGACATTTCTGGACTTTTTCAGACCATTGTGGGAGCTGGGCGTTGACGTGGACATGGTGGACATGGAGGGCGAACTGGACGATTACAGCGTGGTGATCGCGCCGCTAAACTATATGTACAAAAAGGGCTACGCCGAAAAAGTCCGGGCGTTTGTAAAACAGGGCGGATGCTATGTCACGACCTGCTGGAGCGGCGAGGTGGACGATTCCGACCTGACGTACACAGGGGCGCACCCGCTGGAGGACGTTCTCGGGATCAGGACGGAGGAGATTGACGTTCCGGCGGGATACTGCGATAACAGTGTTCGGTATCAGGGCGCCGATTACCGGATTACAGGATTGTGCGGTCTGGTTCATGCGAAAGGGGCAAAAGTACTCGCCGAGTACCAGAATGATTTTTACAAAGGCTATCCGGCGCTCACAAAAAATGGTTTTGGGGACGGGGAGGCTTATTATATCGCGTCTTTGAACGAGCCTGGATTTTTAAGAGCGCTTTATGGGGAAATCTTGAAAGAGAGAGGATTAGGCTGCGGCCTGCAGGTCAGATTGACGGAGGGCGTCACAGTAAACGAGCGGAGCAGAACCGCAGAGGACGGCGAACAGACGGGGCGCATTTGGTTTTTGCAAAACTTTAACAGGCAACCGGCAGTTGTGGAGCTGCTGGCAGGCTATGAGAATGTGGAGACTGGGGAAAAGATGACGGGTAAAATAGAGCTGCCGTCGTTTGCGTGTATTGTGTTGTCGGGAAACAGATGATGTTCTGTCTTGCCCCGATCGACAATATATGATAAAATTTTCACATGGAGCAACCGTGTTGCGCAAGGTGGAAAGCCTCCCTAACTTGAAAAAGAAGGGAGGTGGTGCAGATGGATACATACCAAGTTTTGAGCCTGATATTTTTTGCTGGTAATTTCCTGCTTGCATTGCTTACCTATATTGATAGGAATAATAAGCGAAAATAAACAAGCCTACCTTGTTACTTGGCCGTAGAAGGTAGGCTTTTCAAACCTAGTGGAGGCTAACCACTTTGTGGGCGGTTGCTCCTTTTATGTTTATACTATACCATTTTGCGCGTCCAATTGCAAGAAACAGAGAATAATTTTATGAAACTTTTTATAGAACAAAACGATGGCGACATGGAAACGGAAATCCATATCAGATGCGGAATGATCGATGCCGGACTGCAGCACATCATTGACGAGATCCAGACGCTGATGTTTTCGCTTCCGGTGTCAAAGGACGGGGCTGTCAGCAGGCTTTCCCCCGGGGAGATCTTTTATTTTGAGAGTGTCGACGAGCGGACATTCGTGTACTCACAGACGGAGGTCTATACATGTGAGTACAGGCTGTACGAGCTGGAGGAGAAGATCAGAAAGTGCGGTTTTGCGCGCATCAGCAAATCCGTGATCGTCAATATCCGGAAAATACAGCAGATCAGGCCCCAGCTCAACGGACGCTTCGAGGCGGTGCTCGATAATGGGGAACACTTGATTGTCAACCGGCATTATGTGAGCGGATTAAAAGAAAAATTTGAGGGGAGATGACACATTGAAACGAAAGTCTGAAATTCCGGGCAGGGTCATGAAAGCGCTGGCAAGCTTTACCGTCTCTTACGCTTTTGTCATCATCGCGTATGTGCTGATCAGCTGTATGGGCGTATTTGATCCGATCGACAATCAGATGGCGCTGGAGCTCATGTGCGTCTGCCTTGTGATCGCGGTGATTCATTTTATATTAGGTTTTTTTGAGACAGCGTTCAGCCCCTGTTTTTTTCTGCTGAATTTTGGGGTGGTTGTGGCGGTGGTGCTTTTTATGGGAATCGTGGTGTTTGATTTTCTTGTGATAAATATTGTCTTTTTCGCATGTCTTGCGGTGATGCTCGTCGCCGTGTTTACAGGAACTTACCTGATCGCGTATTTTGAAGACTGGAAAAAGGTGCAGGAGATCAATCGGATGATCCGGAAAAATAAGGAACAGTCTGTGCCTGTTCCTGAGAAATGAATCTGTAGCTTATCATTACTGTTCACACAGGACTTAGCATTTACTGCTAAGTCCGTACGAAAACGTACATGTTGCAAGTAAAAATCCATTTGCGAAGCAAATTTTGCATGGATTTTTACCTGTTACTGGGCACGGAGTGAACAGTAACTTACCCGCCTGTTTTGGCAACTTGCCGGACAGGCGCTTTTTCATTTGCGGGAAAAGTGATAAAGTGGGTAAAAAGGTCTATTATTTAAGATGATTGGGGAATTGTTATGAAGAAACAGTCAGGAAAAAAATTGAAATTGGTTTTGGTTATATTGGCGGTGATGGTCATTGGTCTTGTCGGCGGCGCGGGCATGATTTTTCGGGAAGAGCTGAAAATCGCGAATTCTGTCCGCCCGGTTGACGGGAAAGAACATGTTTATTATATGGAAGTGGACAGCGACTATCATTTTGGGGAGTTTCTGGAAGCCGGCGGCGCCTCGTCGGACGGGGAGGTCAGCGCGTTTCTGACAAACTGCATATCGAATGGTTTTTATCAGGTGGACGTGACCAGTGAGGGACCGGCGTGCAGCGTTATTTCGGCGATGGACGGCAATCACTGTCATATGTGGGGACGCAACTTTGACTGGGACGGCTCCGTGCCCATCATTGTAAAGTGTGTGCCAGAGGACGGCTACGCGTCGATTGCTACATGCGACTTTAAAAATGTGACGCGCAGTGCGGTAACTTTTCCGGATAGTTTTGTGAACAGGATGCTGGCGATCGCGTCCGTCTATGTGCCGATGGACGGGGTAAACGAGGCGGGGCTCTGCGTCGCTGATCTGGAAGTCAACGAGGGCGGAATGCTGGATGTCGATACAGAGAAGCCTGACCTGACAGTCACGACAGCGATCCGTCTGCTGCTCAACCGCGCGGCGACCGTGGAGGAGGCGGTGGAGCTGCTGGGACAGTATGACATTCATGCATCCGGCGGTATCAGCCATCATCTCGCCATCTCCGATGCGTCGGGGGCGTCTGTCAGCGTGGAGTTTGTCGACGGGGAGATGGTCGTCGTGGAGACGGACTGTGTCACGAACTTTAACCTCGCAAACGGTGACACGGCGGCGGGCGGCGAGAGCGCAAAGGAGCGTTACGAACTGCTCTGCGCAGTACGCCAGGAGGGGAACGGCGTTCTCACAGCTGACGAGGTCAGGGCAGCGTTAGAGCAGGTGTCCAAGACGGAGGGCGAATGGCGGACGCAATGGTCTGTCGTGTACCGGCAGGATTCGCAGACGCTGGACTATTATTTTCTTGCGGATTATTCAGACAAAATATCGTACTCGTTGGGCGATATCGAGCATTGAGGAACTGCCGCACCTAAGGAACTGTCGCGAAATAATTTGTGCTATTTCTTGTCTTTTTCTCCGATAGCACTTCCCGAAAAATCAGTTACATAGCCCGCTATGCGCCTGATTTTTGGGAAGCACTCTCGAAGAAAAATCCTGCGAACTATCTACATATTATTTTGCGACAGTTCCTAAAATAAGTCCTTGAAGATCTCCTCCAGAGAGATACAGAAATCGTTGTAGAGCGAGACCTGTATCTCCTTTTTTGTCTCTTCTCTCTCTTTGTCCGTCACGCCAGCTCCTGCAGGATACAGCGCGTATACTTCATCTAAAACAAATTTCCCGTCTGCCAGGATATAAACCTCTATGGAATGTGAGATGGGATCAACAATCCAGTATTCCTTAACCCCGGCTGTCTCATACAGATTTTTTTTGTAGCCCCTGTCATTTTTGGCAGTTCCCGGTGAGAGGACTTCCACGATCAGGTCAGGCGCCCCATGGATTCCGTCGAGCCTGATGATATTCTTGTTGCAGACGATCATGGCGTCGGGAATCACACGGTCATTTTCGGTAAGGTAAACGTCCACGCCGTCGCCGAAAGCCCTGCAAGTTTTTCCTTTCAGGTAAGATTGGAATGCCGTTACAATGTTAAAAGAGATTTGATAATGATTCACCGTCGGGCTTGACATCATATAGATTCTGCCGCCGAGCAGTTCCTCCCGGGGTTCTTCCTGGTATGCTAAATTTCCATTCATATTCTTGTCCTTTCTAATCATTTTATATGATTATCATATCATTTGCACACTGTTTTGAAAAGAGGACAGGTATAAAAGATTATTTTAGGAAGAGGAAAGATGTCGCTGACAAAAAATTTTAATTGACAAACATCGGGCGGATAATATACAATCTTGTTATATAAACAGTTTATATAACAAGATTGTATAAAAGGAGAGACAATGCCGAAACAAAGAATTACGAAAGAAATGGTTGTAAACGCAGCTTTTGAGATCGCGAGAAGCAGCGGCATGGAACAGGTTCTTGTGAAAAATATCGCGGACAGGATCGGCTGTTCCGTCCAGCCGATTTACAGTTACTGCAAAAACATGGAAGGGCTGCGCCGGGACGTGACAGACCAGGTGAGCCGCTTTATACAGGAATACATAGCAGCCCGCGTTGACAAAGCCGACTTGTTCCGCAGTACTGGCAATGCGTATATCCAGCTGGCAAAAGAGGAGCCGAATCTGTTTAAGATTTTTATATTGCGGCAGCGGGACGGGATCGCCTCGCTGGATGATTTGTACCAGTTGGAAGCCGGTCCGCATGTTGCGGACTATATTGCAGGTGAGCTGCAGATCAGCGGGCAGCGGGCGCGGCAGTTACACCTGCATATGCTGATTTACACAATCGGTCTGGGAACGATTTTTTCAATAACCACACCGGGTATTTCAGCGGACGAGATCTTTGCGCAGCAGGACGCGGCGTATGAGGCGTTTTTAAAACAGGTGTTGGATGAGGAGGAAGATTGTGAAGCAGAGTAAAATGATTGTCATTTATAAGAGCAGTACGGGATTTACAAAAAAATATGCCGGGGCGATAGCCAGAAAAGTGGGCTGTGATCTTGCGGATTATAGCAATGTGTCAGCAAAAATGCTGTCCGGGTATGATGTTGTCATCTTTGGGACGCGCGCGCATGCCGGTATGATGGACGGGTATCGAAAAGCGAAAAAACTGTTTGCAAAGAGCAATATCAGGCAGCTGGTTCTGTTTGTGACAGGCGCGGCGCCAAACGCTGCCACGGAGACCGTCGAAGCGTTCTGGAAGCAGAACCTCTCGGCGGAAGAGCTGGCAAAGATACCACATTTCTATATGCAGAGCGGACTGTGTTATGAGAAAATGTCCCTGACGGACAGGCTGATGATGAAAGTGGCAGCAGTCATGGTCAGAAACAAAAAGAACAAAACCGCACAGGACATCGCGTTTGAGCAGGCCATTAAAAGTTCGTATGATATTTCTTCCAAAGAGTACATTGAGCCGTTGGTTTCATATTTAAAAACGATTGCCGGATAACCTGTGCATTTGGATAGTTCCTTAATGTTTGATCTGAAATAGAATGTGGGGCTGTACAGCAGATGAAAAGAATTCGCAGAGTAGCGGTAACTGTCCTGTTTTTGTTTTACTTAGTAGTTGTGATGCGGATTACGGTATTCCGCTCTTCATTTATGATACACAGCTTGTGTCAGAATGGCAAAATTATTTTGACGCTTTTTGAGGGATATATTGACCTGATCAGACGCGGGGACTGGTTTGCGTTTACATACCTGTTTGTGGGAAATATCGTCTGGTTTGTGCCCTTTGGCATGTATCTGCAATATATGGGGATATCGAAAACGCTCGTGCGCACAGTTCTTTATGGGTTTCTGTTCTCCCTTTTGATCGAGACACTGCAGTATGTGTTCGGAACTGGTTTTTCCGAACTGGACGACCTGGTTTTGAATACGCTTGGCGCGTGGATCGGGGGAGTTATTGTGACTGTAGTGCATACGTAAAGGCGGAAGCTTCCCATTCTTTACATATCAGAAAACCATATGTTGATAGATAGAAAACCAAATTGAGCATTGATTTTAACTGCCTTTAAATATATAATATTTTTTAGCAGAGGAGGTAAGATTAATTATGAGTAGAACAAAAGCTGCATAGCATGAGCTATTGCAAAAAAACTACAAAGTAATAGTTCATGCTTATCCTAAACTATTTCTTTAGGAGGTGCAGCACATGAACTATATTAGTGCAAAAGATGTATTGCCAATGGAGATCATTAAGCAGATACAATGCTATGTAGATGGTCAGATTATCTATATCCCTAAATCGGAACCTAGTACAGCATTGCATTAATAATCGAGTAATATGCACCTGCCTTTTGCGCCAGTACCGCGTTGTCGTCAGTCACCGTAGCCACCGCTACGCCTCCTTCCTCCGCCTTGTCCTGACACAAAATTCAGGTACCTATTACTTCGAAATTAATGCAACGCTGTACTAGGAAAAAAGGACGAAAAGTTGATACTTTGGCAAAAAGAGAACTATCTATACGAAATACGAATATTTACATGGAATATATCAGCGGGCTTTCAATTAAGCAACTCTCCCAAAAGTATTTTCTTGTGGAAAAAAGTATTCAAAGAATTGTAAGGCAGGAAAAAACAAAGAACTTATAACAAAAAGATGTGCCATGTAAAAATGTGGCACATCTTTTATTATAAATTCAAAGTGTTCCCCTATCAGCAATAAAATAGATTATACTATTTTATGTGAAGGAAATGGAAATTTCTACAACTTTTACAGAATAATATAAGGAGCGTAAGGAGAGAATGACATGGAGAACAAAATAATCGTAGCCGAATCAGAAAGATTGATTTTAAGA
>VSNO01000078.1 GCA_009774375.1 Lachnospiraceae bacterium | reverse complement strand
GCATATAACTGAAAAAGAAGGTACAATAAAAAAGAAAATCAGTAAAAGTAAAATGAGGTCAAAACTATGGGAAATCAGATTTCGGAATTATGCAGAAGGGCAGCCGCGCAGGGGGCGGTTCTCCTGAAAAATGAAAATGACGTCCTGCCGCTTACCACGCAGGACAATGTCGCGGTGTTCGGAAGGTGTCAGCAGGAATACTACAGGAGCGGGACAGGTTCCGGCGGCGCGGTGAATGTGCCGTACACGACAAACATTGCGGACGGGCTTCGGGACAGCGGCATCCGGCTCAACGAGAAACTGGCTGACTGCTATGGTCAGTGGATCGCCGCGCACCCGTTTGACAACGGCGGAGGCGGCTGGGCATGCGAGCCGTGGTGCCAGCAGGAGATGCCCGTGACGCAGGCGCTTGTGGCACAGGCGGCGGCTGTTTCCAACAAGGCGGTCGTGGTGATCGGAAGGACAGCGGGCGAGGATAAGGACAATGTCGCTGCGGAGGGCAGTTATTATCTGACGGTGGCGGAACAGGAGATGCTTGGTTGCGTATGTGATCATTTTGAACAGGTGATCGTGGTGCTGAATGTCTCGAACATCATCGACATGGGATTTGTGCAGGACAGCGCGCATATCAGGGCGGTCGTGTACGCATGGCAGGGTGGCATGGAGGGCGGAAACGGCATAGCGGATGTGCTGGCCGGAAAGGAGGTGTTCCAGGGAAAACTGACCGACACGATCGCGCGAAGGATCACGGACTATCCGTCGGACCGGAATCATGGCGGAAAGACGAAGAACGTCTATCAGGAGGACATCTATGTCGGTTACAGATATTTTGAGTCCTTTGCGAAGGATGCCGTGCTCTATCCGTTTGGCTATGGGCTTTCCTACACGGAATTCTCGATATCTGGCAGCGCTGTCACGGTGAGCGGAAGCGGTCCCGAGACTGTATTTGTGTTCACCTGCAGGGTGAAAAACACTGGAACCCGGTACAGCGGACGCGAGATCGTACAGCTGTATGTGGAGAAGCCTGTGGGCGGTATGGGCAGTCCGGCGCGGGAGCTGGCAGACTTTGCAAAGACGCGTAGCCTGAGCTGTCAGGAGGAGGAAGAGATTCAGATCGAGATACCGGCGTACAGAGTTGCCTCGTTTGACGACAGCGGAGTCAGCGGCTGCCGGAATGCCTATGTGCTGGAAGCGGGAACATATCGGTTTCATGCCGGGACGAACGTGCGGGATACAGAGGAAGTGCCAATAGATGGAAGGTTCGGCTGGCAGCTCGCGGAAACGCTGGTGATCGAACAGTGCGAGGAGGCGCTCGCTCCCGTGGAGGATTTCGAGCGCATGCGCGCAGCTGCAGGGGCAGACGGAGCGGTGTCATTGGCGTATGAGCCGGTTCCGACAAGGACAGTCGATCTGAAGGAGCGGATCAGATCCAGGCTGCCGGAGGCGATCCCGTACACAGGCAGCAGAGGGCTGTCGTTAAGAGATGTCTCGTCAGGGAAATGTACGATGGAAGCGTTCATCGCGCAGCTTTCCATGGAGGATCTGGCTGCGATCGTGCGGGGAGAAGGCATGTGCAGTCTGAAAGTGACACCGGGAACGGCGGCTGCGTTTGGCGGTGTATCGGATGCTCTGCTGGGCTTTGGCATACCGATAGGGTGCTGTGCGGACGGACCGTCGGGAATCCGGATGGACAACGGTTCCCATGCAGCACAGGTTCCGATCGGGACACTGCTCGCATGTACGTGGGACGAGCTGCTCGTGGAGGAACTGTTTGCGGGTATCGGGGATGAGCTGGTACAGAATCAGGTCGACACGCTGCTCGGACCGGGCATCAACATCCACAGACACCCGCTCAACGGCAGGAATTTTGAGTATTTCTCGGAGGATCCCCTTGTGTCAGGCAAGATGGCTGCAGCTGTGGTGCGCGGTATCGGAAAGAAGGGCGTGCACGCCACGATCAAGCATTTTGCCTGTAATTCGCAGGAGACGGGACGGCATATCGTCAATGCGGTCGTTTCACAGAGGGCGCTCAGAGAGATCTACCTGAAAGCATTTGAGATCGCTGTGCGCGAGGGAGATGCGCACTCCGTGATGACGTCGTACAATCCTGTGAACGGTTTCTGGACAGCGTCGGCATATGATCTGAATACGACCATACTGAGAAAAGAGTGGGGCTATGAAGGCATTGTCATGACAGACTGGTGGGCGAACATCAACGATGTCACGGAGGGAGGCGAAGGCTCCAGACAGCGCACTGCGGATATGGTCAGGGCACAGAATGATGTCTATATGGTGGTCAACAACAATGGTGCGGAGATCAATTCGTATGGGGATGACTCTGTCGAAGCGCTTGGCAATGGAAGGCTTACCGTCGCGGAGCTGCAGAGAAGCGCGGTGAACATCTGCCGTTTTCTGATGCGGACACCTGCATTTGGACGGGAAGGCAACGGTGTGGTGAACGTACCGCTGATCAGGGCGCTCGGCACAGATATACAGGGCGAAAATGCGCTGGACGACAGCGGCAGGATCCTATGGGATACCGAGGTCGAGGCAGAGAGAGCTTTTTCAGTAAAGGAGGCAGGAGACTACGATGTGATCGTACTGTTGATGTCTGAACAGACAGACCAGGCACAGTGTGTCTGCAGGGCAGTTCTGAACGGAGAGGAACTCGCGACATTCCAGACCAACGGGACAAACGGCAGATGGATCCGCCAGAAACTCCTTCGCGTCCGTCTGGAAGCAGGCGGCTACCAGATGAAGATACTGTTTCCAAAGCCGGGCATGGTGATCGGTCAAATGGAACTTCGGGCGTGTGCCACGGAGGCCAAAACCGAATAAAAAAGCTGTCCGCTCTTGAATTTGACAGGGTTTTGCGGTATCATCATAGTATCGTTTAAAGAGAGAAAGGAAGATGATATCATGAAGATCGCAGTCACTTATGAGAATGGAAACGTATTCCCGCACTTTGGGCATACAGAACAGTTTAAGCTTTACGACATTGAAGATGGAAAGGTTGTATGTACGCAGATCGTGGACACTGCGGGGAATGGCCATGGAGCCCTGGCTGGATTTCTTTCCGGACAGAAAGTGGACACGCTGATCTGCGGCGGGATCGGAGCCGGCGCTCAGGCTGCACTGGCGGAGGCGGGAATCCGTCTGTACGGCGGTGTTTCAGGCGGAGCGGATGAAGCAGTGAACCGGCTGATCGCAGGAGACCTTGCATATGATCAGGATGTTCATTGTGATCATCATGGAGAAGGACATCACTGCGGGGAGGCTGGACATCACTGTGCCGGAAACGGAGGCTGCAGGGAATGAGAGGCATGAACGGTCACAAGTTCTGGTCCTGTCTGCTGCTGATCAGCTGCATCATGTGCATCGTGACAGGACATCAGATCATAAAGCATGTATGATGGATCAAGGACAGGGCATATTTCAAACGCTGTTTTGAAATATGCCCTGTTGCCTTGCTACCAGCAGCGCCCGCCTCGGAAACCGCATCCGCGTCCTCTCATCCTGCCAGCCGTATAGTAGTCACATACGCCATCACCGTCCGCATCGACAAAAAATCTGCCTCTGCCGCAGCCATATCCGTACCCGAAACCGCCGCCCAGCCCGGCCGCATAGTAGTCACACACGCCGTCGCCGTCCGCATCGGTATAGATGCAGTTCGCGCCAGCATAATCACAGATCCCGTCGGCATCGGCATCGACATAGTTTGATCCAATCCCGGGTTCCGCCGCAGATACGTTCGTTTCGACAGACAATATGAAGACTGCTGCCAAAACTCCAAAAATTGCTTTTCTCATATGAATACCTCCGTTGATGTTGATAACCGTTTCCGGCTTCACTTCTAATACGTCCAGAAAGCATGAATCCTTTCATTATGATTCACTTTTCCATATCCTTTTAAAGATATGGATATTTCATTAAAATAATGTGTGAATTCCATATGGACATGTGATATACTATAATGGAGTGGAACAGCAGATCAATAGGAGAACACAGAAACTTACCGTGAGACTATTCAGACTCAATGATAAAGAATTTGAACAGTTAGCAGAATCCACATGCCTGAACAATGATGTCTGTCTCGCGGTGGTCATATCGGAGGATGGGATGATCAATGTGATCCTGTGAGGAGCTATGCGCTGAATGACGGTAATACTGTCGGATCGGGAAAGGAGAGAAAATGAAGATGTGGGATGGGAAAAAGAGGGCGGTGACATTCAGTTACGACGATGGTGTGGAGCAGGACAGGCATCTGGTCGAACTGTTCAATACATATGGCATGAAAGCGACATTTAATCTGAACAGCGGCATTCAGACAGGAGCTTCCAGCTTTGTGGAGGGGAAGAGCGGGATCGTGATGAGACGCATGAACCAGCAGGGACTGCGCAGGCTGTACAGCGGACATGAGATCGCCAGCCATGGTCTGACGCACGCCAATCCGCTGGAGTGCGATGAGGAGACACTGTTCAATGAAGTTCAGGCTGACAAGAGGAATCTGGAGCAGCTGTTTGAGCAGGAAGTGGTCGGTTATGCGTATCCGTATGGCTGTTATCATGATCTGGCGGTGAAGGTTTTGTCAGAGTGCGGCATCCGCTATGCGAGAACGGTGGAGTCTGTGGCAGCGTTCGGGCTGCAGAAGGACCTGCTTCGTTTCAAGCCGTGTTATCACCACAATGATGACCGCATTTTTGAGGGGATCGAGCGGTTTCTGTCGCTGGAGGTTGAAGAACCGGCGCTTCTATATATATGGGGGCACAGCTATGAATTTGAGGCGGACCGGAATTGGGACCGCATGGAAAAGATATTAAAGCAGCTTGCAGGGCACAGTGATATCTTCTATGGAACCAATGCGGAAGTGCTGCTGCATGAATGTGCTGAGTGAGGTTCGAAATTACGTTGAGCATGGAGAGAACTCATGCTCTTTTTCGGCCAACAGGCGCCCATGGGAAACGGCATCCCGCGGGTTACCGCTCTTGCCCTGATGACCGCAATTAATATAAACGATTCCGCAATATATATCATTGATGAAAAAGACAGAAATGTTATAGTGAATGTAACTGGCACCTTGATTAATTTTTGTATTAGAAGTATTGGAGGGATATATGATGAAGCGGAATATGAAAAGATTAGAAACCTGGAAATTTGCGGTCGGAGAGACACAGGACTGCCTTGCGGAAGCGGGAACAGTCACAGTCCCGCATACATGGAATGTGGAGGAGGGACTGTATGAATATGCAGGGAGCGGCTGGTACGCCTGTCAGCTGTCAATGCCTGCGGTCAGTGAGGGGCACAGATACTGGCTGGAATTTGGCGCGGTGTATCATGACGCGTGGGTGTATGTGAACGGCATCCTGGCGGGAGAGCATCTTCATTCGGGATACACCCCGTTTACCGTGGAGATCACGGATCACATCAGGGAAGGAGAGAATCAGATCACCGTGCGTGCAGACAACAGCTTCAGCGAGGAGATGCTCCCATATAAGAGGAGCTTTGACTGGGCAAATGACGGCGGCATGATCCGCAGTGTCTGTCTGTACGAGACAGGCGCGGGCAGGATCAACGGTGTCCGCACGATCTGTGAGCCGGTTCTGACACAGACCGGAGAGCGGCAGTGCGGCGGAAGTGCGCTGTGGGGACTGGATCTGGAGCTTGATGCCAGGTCGTGCGGAGCGTGTGCGGATCAGTCAGATTGGAAAGTAAAGTGGAAGCTGTACAGTGCCGGGAACGCTGAACGGACAGCAGGAGGAGAGGCGGCTGTGACTGTCGGGGAAAACCAGGTCGTGCGGCAGATCCTGGACAATATCACATACTGGCATTTTGACGCGCCTGTGCTGTATACACTGGAGCTGGAACTGTGCCGCGATGGCGTTGTACAGGATGTCTGTCAAATAAGAACCGGTTTCCGGAAAATAGAGGTTTGCGCGGAGCAGGTATTTCTGAACGGGGAGCCGGTGCGTCTGTGCGGGACAGAGTGGATGCCGGGTTCCGATCCGCAGTATGGCACGGCAGAGCCGACAGGGCAGCTGCATAAGATGCTTGAAATCCTGCGCAGATCAAACTGCGTGTACACCAGATTTCACTGGCAGCAGAGCGAGGAGGTCTACGACTGGTGTGATGAGAACGGCATGCTCGTGCAGGAGGAGATACCGTTCTGGGGACCGAACCCGGAGTTTGCGGGAGAAACGCAGTGGGCGGTTTTTCGCCAGCAGATACAGGAGATGGTGCGCACAAAACAAAACCACCCCTGTCTGATATCGTGGGGCGTGGGAAATGAACTGACAGCACAGCATCCTGACACGATCCGGTATATCAGGCGCGCGGTGGGCTACACGAAAAAGCTGGACCGTTCACGGCTGGTCAATTATGTCAGCAACAGTTATTTCGGTGAGCCTGGGAAGGACGGCGTGCAGTTTGGCGATATGATGATGCTGAACGAGTACACAGGAACCTGGATCCCGGACTATGAGGCGGAGGAGGTGCTTGACAGAGTGTGCAGGGAAGTTCCGCACAAGCCCATTGTTGTCTCAGAGTTTGGACTGTGCGAACCCGCTTTCGCCGGCGGGGATGCGCGCAGGGCGCAGGTGTTTACGGAGAAAATGGAGATCTACCGCCGGTTTCCGGCGATTGCCGGAACGATCTATTTCTGCCTGAACGATTACCGGACACAGATCGGGGAGGAGGGCGAAGGCGCTGAGAAGAGAAGGGTGCACGGCTCCACGGATCTGAAAGGACAGACCAAGGATTCTTACTGGAAGGTGCGGGAGGAGTGCGCGCCGTGCAGTGTCGTCATGGAGGACGGCGCCTGTATGATCCGCTGCAGGGACGACCTGCCCTGTTATGCGATGGAAGACTATCGCGTAAAACTGGAAGGGACAGATGAAACGCAGGACAGAATCATTCACATGCTGGTACCGGGTGATACGCTTCGCCTGGAGATGCCTGGATTGAAACGGGTTACGATATCCAATGCCAGAGGATGGGAGATCGGTACATGGTCTGAATCTTTACGCGCCCAAGGCGTTTTGGAAAGACCCTGAACATGAGCATGCAGAGGCCGTATGAGAGCGTGCTGGTCGAGGACGCCATGCGCATCATCTACCGTATGGCATCGCGTGTTACAGAAAGCGGTGCAGGGTTGTGTCGGAAACTTTGGAAATAAGGGTTTAGTATGCAAAAAGGAGCTGCGGTATAGGTATGAAAATTTATGATATGAAAGTAAATCATCTGACCAATCCCCTTGGATTCCGGATGACGAGAACCGTGTTTTCGTGGAAAGTAAAAGAGGCCGCCGGAAAGCGGCAGACGCAGGCGCGGATCCGCATTGCCTCGGATCAGGCCATGACGGATCTTCTGGCAGACACCGGCTGGGACGCGGAGGCGGACAGTCTGGGGTATCAGGTGAAGTCTGCACTGGATCCGGTTACGAGGTATTACTGGACGGTCTCCGTGCAGAGTGATGCGGGGGAAGAAGCTGTCAGCGAAGTCCAGTGGTTTGAGACAGGGAAGGGACAGCAGCCGTGGGTTGGAAAGTGGATCACCTGTGACAGCACGGAAAAACGCCACCCTTATTTTGAGAAAGAGATTAGTCTGGCCAAAGAAGTGAAAAACGCAAGATTATACATCTGCGGACTCGGGCTGTATGAGGCATATTTTAATGGGGAGCGCATTGGCAGGGAATATCTGACGCCATACAGCAATGATTACAATGAATGGGTGCAGTACCAGACCTATGATGTGACCAGGCAGCTCAGACAGGGCGGAAAACTGTCCATCCTGCTCGGCAACGGCTGGTACAAAGAACGGTTTGGTTTCACGACAAAGCCGGGGGATGGCGGTTTTTACGGCAGCGAGTGGAAACTGATCGCGGAATTGCAGCTGTGGTATGCAGACGGGACGACGGAGACTGTCGGGACGGATGAGAGCTGGCATGTCAGGAGGAGCAATATCACCTTTTCAAATCTGTACGACGGTGAGGTGCAGGACGATACGCTGCCGGAACTGCCTGCAGAGTCCGCGCGTCTGACGGAGGCGCCGGGAGGGGAACTGACGGAGCGCATGAGTCTTCCGGTCACCGTGCATGAGACGTTTGATGCGGTGGAGCTGATCCACACGCCGGCAGGCGAGACAGTGTTTGATCTGGGGCAGGAATTTGCCGGCCTGTTCTCCCTGCGCGTGCATGAGCCGAGAGGGACCCGGATCCGGGTGCAGACAGGAGAGATCCTCCAGAACGGTAATTTCTACAATGAAAATCTGAGAAGCGCAAGGTCGGAGTATATCTATATCTCAGATGGGGAGGAACATCTGCTGATCCCTCATTTTACATACTATGGATACCGCTATGCAAAGGTGGAAGGCGTGACGGATCTGAAAAAGGAGGATTTTAAGGGGCTTGCGCTCTACAGTGATATCCAGCCTGTCGGAACGCTCGAGACAGGTCATGCGCTGGTGAACCGCCTGATCCGGAACGTGCAGTGGGGATTAAAGAGCAATTTTATCGATGTGCCGACAGACTGTCCGCAGCGGGATGAGCGCATGGGATGGACGGGCGACGCACAGGTATTCTCCCCGACCGCGACGTATCTTGAGGACACCTATGCATTTTATGCGAAATATCTGTATGACATGGCAAAGGAACAGTCAGTCCGCGACGGCAGGGTGCCCGATGTGATCCCGTCTGCGGGCGTGGAGAGCACAGCCTGTGTGTGGGGCGATGCCGCCTGTATCATTCCGTGGAACCTGTATCTGTTTTATGGAGACCGGAGTATCCTGGAAGACCAGTTTGACAGCATGAAAAGCTGGGTGGATTATGTCCGCAGGGTTGACGGAGATGATCACAGATGGCGGTATGTGTTCCATTACGGGGACTGGCTGGCGCTGGATCATCCTGTGCAGGGCGCCGAGCAGGTCATGGGCGGAACCGACGAGGAGTTTATCGCGAATCTGTATTATGCAGTCAGCGCCTTGCTGGTGGCAAAGGCGGCAAAAGTGCTTGGGCGGCAAAAGGAGTATGAGGAATACCAGAAATTATCCGGCGAGCAGTTTGACATTGTAAAGAAAGAATACTATAGTGCGACAGGACGATGCTGCATCAAGACACAGACAGCCCTGCTGCTGACATTAAAATATCATCTGTCAGACAATGAGGAGCTGACAAAGGCGCAGTTGCGGAAGCTTTTTGACGAAAATGGCGGAAAACTCAAAACCGGCTTTGTGGGAACACCGCTGATGTGCAATATCCTGACCGAGAACGGCATGGACGATATCGCATACGGGCTGCTGTTAAATGAGGAATATCCGGGCTGGCTCTCCGAGGTGAAGCTGGGGGCGACCACAGTCTGGGAGCGGTGGAACAGCCTGTTAGATGACGGCACGATCTCCGGCATCGGCATGAACAGTATGAACCACTACGCTTACGGTTCCATACTGGAGTGGATGTTCCGCCACGCGGCGGGCATCAACACGACAGACGCGGCACCAGGACTGCGCAGGGTCGTGTTTGAGCCGGTCCTGAACTGGGAACTGCGCTGTGTAAGTGCATTCTATGATTCTCCCTGCGGCCTTTACAGATGTGCATGGCATCTGACGGATCCTGCGCATGTGGAGCTGGAGGTGGAAGTTCCGTTTGGCGGCAGTGCGCAATTGTGGCTGCCCCTGGCACCAGTGTCGGTGATGAATGACAGGACAAATCCCCTGTTTTCCGATATTCAGGACGCAAGCTGTCTCTTATCTGCCGGAACCTACAAAGTATGCTATGAACTGACAGAACCGCTGTGAGAAAATACAGCATGGACAGTGCATGAGCTTCTCGGGAACAGCCAGATTGCAGAATTTATGGAAAAGGAGCCTGCACTGTAAGGGTCAACCATGTTCCCGATACTGCGCGGGCGTCATGCCCTCGATCCGCTTGAAGGCAGTACAAAAGATACTCTCACAGGAAAAACCGGTGGAGAAGCAGATCTCCTTGACAGGAAGACTTGAATTTTTCAGCAGATACCGGGCAGTGTTCATGCGGGTGTTGAGAATGTACTCATGAGGTGTGAACCCAGTCTGCTTTTTGAAGGTGCGGATGAAATGATAGCTGCTCAGCCCGGCAAGCGATGCCAGCTGTTCTATGGTCAGTTTTTCCGCAAAATGTTCACTGATATAGGTGGTTATCGTCTCCGACAGATTCATGCGGGCATTTGACCGGGTATCGGCCGACGTGCTGAGCAGGAATGCCGTCAGAATGTCTGCCAGGTATTTTGACAGCAGCGGTTCCCGCACGGGTATGCCATCACAGAAGGTATCGTAGATCGCAGCGAGCTTGCCGATCGCAGGCTGTGCGTCGGAGATGGAGAATACATTTCCAAAGCGGGCAGTGATGTTCTGATACCAGTGCCGGGCGGTGATACCGTCAAAATGACACCACAGGCAGCTCCATCCGGTATCGGTGGAGTAGGCGTGGCGGCTGTAGCAGTCCAGAAGGACAAAGCGGCCGGCGCCTGCAGTCACCGGACTGTCCGTATTCTGCCAGGTGTCGCTGGCCACAAGGGAGAGCGTGCCTTTCTGGATATACATGAGCAGAAAACTGTCAAAGGCCTCCCGGACAAGCCGGTAGCCGGGCAGATAAGTAAACTGTCCGCACTGCAGCGGATACAAAAACATCTCCATGGCGTTTTTGCTGGGGGAATAGACGAAATATCTGGAGTCATTGCTGACAAAAGGTTCCTTTGATAACATGATCCGGTTCCTGCCTCCTCGCTGTAAAAGATTGTAGACGGATATTGATTGTACCACTGTCAGGAGATGTCTGCAACAGCAATAAAAGTAAACAGGCACAGATGGCGGCGCCGTACAGCACGTATAGTACAGGGAGACACAGGGAGAGACATAGAGATATATAGTATAGAAGGGAGAGATTTCATGGAAAGGGCGTTCACGTGTGAAAGAGGCAGTCTTACGATCCGCGGAATGCAGTTTTTTCCGGCTGATTTTGCGGAGGAAGGAAACGGTTCTGACAGAAAATATCCGATCGTGGTGATAAGCCACGGTTTCACAGGGAACTATACGGATATGGCGGGATATGCCAGGTCTTTTGCGGGGATCGGCTATATGGCATTCTGCTTCAGCTTCTGCGGGGGCGGGCGGAGTGGAGAGCCCGAGGCGTCCAGAAGTGATGGAAAGTCCACAGACATGACGGTGCTGACAGAGGTTGAAGACCTGCTGACAGTGATCCGCTATGCGCAGAGCCTGCCTTATACAGATGCAGGGCAGGTTGTGCTGACCGGGTACAGCCAGGGAGGGTTCGTGTCCGGTCTGGCGGCGGCACGGTGCGGTGATCAGGCAGCGCGGCTGATCATGATCTCGCCGGCGCTGTGCATACCGGATCATGCCAGAAGGGGGTGTCTGGGGGGCGCTTCCTACGATCCCCGGAATGTGCCGGAGGTCATCGACTGCGGGGTTACCGCGCTTGGCAGGGCATTTCATGAGGAAGCAGCCGGCATGGACCCGTTTCTGGAGCTCTCCGCATATCGGGGGAAGGTTCTTCTCATACAGGGCATGGCAGATACGGTCGTGCACTATTCCTACGCTGTCCGCGCGCAGGCGTGCTATCAGGAAGGGCAGTGTCATCTGCAGCTGATCAGGGATCAGGGACATGGATACGATGAGCGTCAGTGTGCGGGCGTGTTTGATTCTATCCGGCAGTTTCTGGCGGACAGTGCGGCGCTTGCGTGGATGAACCATGCCGATCTGACCGCGGTGCTCGAGGGCGGTGACGGAGGACCGACAGTCCGGATCTTTGCAGATGGAAATGCTGGTGGCAGATAAGCCGGAATGGCGCGATGCAGCGCGGGAGGATGGGATCTGCAGAAAAATGGAAAGAGGAGATTGTTGAAATGAGACGAAAAGACAGGATAAGGTGTTTGGCAGGTATTTTGCTGGGGGTGGCACTCTCCGCCGCAGGCTGTGGAAAAACACCTGCAAAGGATACGGATCCGGTGGAAAAACAGAGTACGGCAGTGTCAGAGGCTGAAGGGAATGAGACAGAGCGCGAGGAAGACCAGACAGGCGCTGAGACGGGATTTCCGAGCCAGATGCCGTCGTTTTCGGCAAAGGATCTGGACGGGAATACGGTCACGGAAGATATTTTCGCAGAGAAGGATCTGACTGTGGTGAATATCTGGGGGACTTTTTGCAATCCGTGCGTGGCAGAAATGCCGGAGCTGGGGGAATGGGCGGCTTCCATGCCGGATAATGTCCAGATCATCGGACTGATCGTGGACATCGCCGGGGATGAGGACACGAAGCACCATGATCTTGCAGTGACGATCACGGAGAAGGCGGGGGCGGAATTTACGCATATCATTGCAAATGAGGATCTCGATCCGGTCATGAGATGGGTTGTGGGGGTGCCTACGACACTGTTTGTCGACAAGGAAGGTAATCTTGTGGGGGAGCCGATCGTCGGTGCCTATGTCGACAGATACAAGACGTTTGTGGAGGAATATCTGAATGAGCTGTAGGACAAAGTGTTTTGCCAGGAGTGCCATCGCGGCAGCCGCCTGTGCGTTTATTGTTTATGGAGCTGCGCGGGGAGAGATGGAGATCGTGCTGAACAAGGCGGTCAATATCTGTCTCGAGTGCATCGGATTGGGGTGAGAGACAGAATGAACCGCATAAAGAGGAAGATCGTGCAGATCATCGCGTTTGGCTATTCCAATGCGCATCTGCTGAATTATAAAGGCGGGAAGCTCTATCAGGGAAAGTGGAAGCAGTTCTGCAATCCGGGACTGAACTGTTATTCGTGTCCGGCAGCAGGCTTTGCCTGCCCGATCGGGGCGCTGCAGGCGGTGAACGGTTCCATGGAATTTCAATTCAGCTTCTATGTGGTCGGTGTGCTGCTGGCGTTCGGCGTGCTGCTTGGCAGGGCAGTCTGCGGGTGGCTCTGCCCGTTCGGACTGATACAGGAGCTGATCCACAGGATCCCCTCGCCGAAGCTGCGATTGAAGAAGATCTTCCTGTATATCAAATACCTGGTCCTTGTCGTGTTTGTTTTCATCCTGCCGGTCACGGTGACCAACTATATGGGTATGGGAAAACCGGCTTTCTGTCAATATATCTGTCCGGCGGGGACGCTGCAGGGCGGGATCCCGCTGCTTGGCACGCACGAGGAGCTCCGGCGGACGATAGGCGCCCTGTTTTCGCTGAAGATGGCGATCCTGATCCTGACGGTCATCGGCTGTATCTTCATATACCGCTTTTTCTGCCGCACGCTCTGCCCGCTCGGGGCGATCTACGGCATCATGAACAAGGTCAGCCTGTGCCATCTCGAAGTGGATCAGGATCTGTGCGTAAACTGTGGAAAGTGCAAAAATATATGCAAGATGGAAGTGGATCCTGTCCGCGCACCGGATTCCGCCGAGTGCATCCGGTGCGGCGCGTGCGCGCAGGCATGTCCGAAAAACGCGATCCATGTGGGGATGATGCGGCGTCGGACAAAACAGGGCAGAAAATGTCGGGACGCGCAGGACGCCATGTAGTATGATAAGATCACAGCGAAGGAGGCTGATGCATATGGACTGGACAAGGGCGATCAGGGACGCGGTTGATTTTATGGAACAGCATATGACGGAGGAGATCACGATGGCCGATGTGGCAGCGCATGTCAATGTGTCCCCGTTTTATTTTCACAAGGGATTCACCATCCTGTGCGGGTACTCCATGACAGAGTATATGAGAAACCGCAGGCTGGCGCTTGCGGGGGAGGAGCTGCTCACCAGCGATGTCACGGTCATGGAGCTTGCGATGAGATACGGATACGATTCTCCGGACAGCTTCACCAAGGCGTTTACCCGGTTTCACGGGCACGCGCCGTCCACTGTGCGCCGGGACAGGACCATGCTCAAAGCCTTCGCACCGCTGAGAGTATCAATATCATTGAAAGGTGGTTACGCGATGGATTACAGGATCACAAAGAAGGAAGCTTTTACGGTGCTGGCGGCGTCAAAGGAGTTTGGCTACGAAAATGCCAAGAGGGACATCCCGGCTTACTGGCAGGAGCACTATGCGTCGGGAAAGGGAAAATATGTCTGCGGAATGTTCGGCATCAACATCGATCCGGAGATGGGCAATGAGCGGTTTGAGTACCTGATCGCGGATGTCTACAACCCGTCGGTGGACGTTCCGGAGGGACTGGTGGTGAGGACCATTCCGGCATTCACATGGGCGGTATTTCCGTGTAAGGGAGTCCTTTCGCAGACGATGCAGGATGTAAACACGAAGGTGTTCTCGGAGTGGCTTCCCGCACTGCAGGAGTATGAGTTCGCGGCGGGGTACTGTGTTGAGATGTACGATGCACCGGACAAATATCCTGATGGAGTGGAGGACGAGAATTATTACGCGGAGATATGGATCCCGATCAGAAAGAAGGCTTAGGAACTGTAAAAACTGCCGTCTGTCATGGAACAGGCGGCAGTTTTTATGTACACGCGACAGATTTTTGTTATGCGCATGACAGTCCTGTTATAGACGGAAGGGCAGGAAGAATTTATACTTATTTTATACAAAAACAAGTGCTGCAGCTGGTTTTTTGAGAGAACAGGAAACGATAGGAGAGGAATCATATGAGAAAGAAAATATTCAGTCTGATGCTGGCAGGGATCCTTGGCATAGGGATGCTGACGGGATGCGGGGACAGCGCAAAAAAAGAAAATGCAGGCGGCACAAAGGGCAGCGCCCAGGCAGAGGGTGCGCGGGAGGTCAACGGTATTGATATCAGCGATACGTATGAGGCCACGATGGTGCTCATCGGAAGCCAGCAGGCGGATCAGGCGCTGGTCATGGAGAGGGTCAATGAGATCCTGATGCGCGATATCAACACAAAGATGGATATCGTGATGCTTTCCATGGGGGACTTCACGACGCAGCTGCCGTTGATGCTGCAGGGGGGCGACAAGGTGGATCTGGTTCCGGTGATCAACAGCTTTGCGGGGACATTTATCAACAACAAGATGGTGCTGAATCTGAGTGACTATGTGGAGCAGTACGGTGTCAACATGAAGCAGGCATTTTCTGGGATGGGCGAAGAGCTGCTCTACACGGGCTGTATCAATGACTTCATGTTCGGAATCCCGGTTGTCAAGGGCGCTTCGGGTGTCTCCTCGATCTGTATGCGTGCGGACTGGCTTGCGGAGGCAGGATTTGGCAGAGAGGATATCAAGGGCATTGAGGATATGGATGCGGTATACGAGAAGGTTTACCGGAATCATCCCGAGACGGTCATGCTGTGGATGACCAAGGGAACACAGGCGGACAGCAGATATGAGGTGACAGACCCACTGACAGACTATAACGGGGTGCTGCTCAACTATGGAGAGAAGCCGGAGGTCGTCAATTATTTTGCGAGCGATGCCTACAGAGAACTGGTGACGCGCCACTATGGATGGGCACAGAAAGGATGGATCTCCAAGGATGCGGCGACGACAACGGACCAGGCGTCCACGGCAGTGCAGGCGGGGAGGACGTTTTCATTCTACACGCCGGATGGTCCGGATGCGGAGGCAGTCAACAGCACTTCCTGCGGAACGGAGATGTACTGTATCCCCATCACGGAAGGGCAGCTGACCACGACGGGCTACTGCTGGAACAGCTGGGGGATCGCACAGTCGAGCGAAAACCCTGAGCGCGCATTCCTGCTGCTCGATTATCTCTACAACAGCGGCGAAGTGACGGACCTGATCAACTTTGGCATAGAGGGCACGCACTACATCGTGGGGGAGGATGGTCTGTACCATTATCCCGAAGGAGTCAATGTCACCAATTCGTCCTATACCTTCAATCAGGGCTGGGAGCTGCCCAACCAGTTTCTGGGCGGTATCTGGGAAGGAAACGACCCGGATCTGTGGAACAAAAATATCGAGGCGACGAAATCCGCAAAGCGCTCCTGCGCACTTGGTTTTGCCTATGACAGCAGCGCGCTGAGCACAGAGATCGCCGCGCTCTCCAACATCAAGAACCAGTATATGGATTCGCTGAATACGGGGGCGGTGGATCCAGAGACAGAACTGCCCAGATTTCTGGAGGATCTGGAAAATGCGGGCATGCAGTCCGTCATCGACGCGAAGCAGGCGCAGCTGGACGCATGGTATGCCGCAAAATAATCAGGAAGGAAGGGTCGAGCTATGGCAAAACTGAAATACTGGGCACCGGTTTTTATGATGATGCTGCCCGGACTGATCTACCTGTTCATCAACAATTACATTCCCATGGGCGGGCTGATCGCAGCCTTCAAGCAGGTCAACTTTGCGGACGGCATCTACGGCAGTCCGTGGGCGGACCCATGGTACAAGAATTTTACCACCAAGGATGCATTTGTGATCACCAGAAATACGATACTGTACAATTTTGCGTTTATCCTGGTCAATAATATCTTTGGCATCATCATCGCGATCTTTATATCGGATGTGCGGAGCAAGGCGGCAAAGAAAATTTATCAGAGCGCGGTTCTGTTTCCGTTTCTGATGTCCATGGTCATCGTATCCTACATTGTGTTTGCGCTGCTGAGCAATGAGAATGGAATGCTCAATAAGAGCATTCTGCCGATGTTGGGGATGGAGCCTGTCTCGTGGTACATAACGCCGGAGGTGTGGCCGGTGATACTGGTAGTGGTCAATTTCTGGAAGGGTGTCGGATACGGGTGCCTCATCTATATCGCGGCGATCGCGGGAATCGACAAGGCGACATACGAGGCGGCGCAGATTGACGGCGCTTCCCGCTTTCAGATCATCAGGAACATCACGCTTCCAAGTCTTGTTCCGTCCATCATCACACTGGTGATGCTGAGTGTCAGCAAGATCTTCTTTTCGGATTTTGGCCTGTTTTATCAGGTTCCGCAAAATTCGGGCGCTGTGTTTTCGACGACGAATACCATTGACACTTATGTGTACCGCGCGCTGCTTGAGCAGAACAATCCGAGCATGTCGGCCGCGGCAGGTTTTTATCAGTCTGTAGTATGGTTCGCTCTGGTGCTGGCAGTCAATGCCCTTGTGCGGAGGTTCAGCAGGGAGAACGCATTGTTTTAGCGAGGAGGGAAATTATGCTCAAGACAAAAGAAAACAGAAGATATCAGCTTCTGTGCAACTGTGTGCTGACGGTCATGACATTGTTTATGATCTTTCCGTTTGTGCTGCTGTTCATGTCCTCTGTCACGGAGGAAAATACGCTGATCATGAATGGGTACTCGCTGTTCCCGCAAAAGTTCAGCCTGGGGGCATATCAGTACATTTTCCAGAATGGGCAGAAGATATTCCACGCGTACGGAGTCACCATTTTTGTGACTGCCGCCGGAACCTGCATCAATGTGCTGATGAGTTCCATGCTGGCGTTTGGCCTTTCCAGAAAGAACCTGCCGTTTCGCCGCATCCTGACATTCTATGTGTTTTTTACGATGCTCTTCAACGGCGGCCTGGTGCCCAGCTACATCATGTACACAGGGACTTTTCATATCAAGAATACCATTTTTGCCATGCTGGTGCCCAACCTGCTGATGAGCGGGGTGAATGTGCTGCTGGTGCGCACTTATTTTGCAAACAGCATACCGGACGCGCTCTACGAGGCGGCTGAGATCGACGGGGCGGGGCAGGCGCGGATCTATTTTCAGATCGCGCTGCCGCTGGGAAAGCCGATCCTGGTGACGACGGGACTGTTTGCGGCGCTGGGGTACTGGAATGACTGGACGAACGGCCTGTATTATGTGAATCAGGAAAGATACTGGGGGATCCAGAATCTGTTAAACAAGATGATCAGCGACGTGCAGGCGCTGACGAGCGGGTTGATGTCAAAGCAGATGGCGGGGATGCTCAGTACGATGCCGTCGGTGTCCGTCCGCATGGCGATTGCGTTTGTGGCGATGCTGCCGGTTCTTGCAGTGTATCCCTTCCTGCAGAAATATTTTGCGGAGGGGATCGCGATGGGGGCTGTCAAAGGGTAGTGTGAACAGGCAAATGAAAAGGAGTGAAAACATGGAACAGGAAAAGATCAGGGAACTGGTGGCACAGATGACGCTGGAGGAGAAGGCAGGCATGTGCTCCGGCAGGGATTTCTGGCATCTGAAGGGCGTTGAGCGGCTTGGGATCCCATCGGTCATGGTCGCGGACGGGCCGCACGGCCTCCGAAAGCAGGATGAGGGAGCGGATCACCTTGGTATCAATGATTCCATCTGCGCAGTCTGCTTTCCGTCAGCGGCAGGGCTTGCGGCGTCGTTTGACCGCGGCCTGCTGGCATCGGTGGGAAGGGCGCTCGGGGAGGAATGCCAGGCGGAGAAGGTGGCGGTGCTTCTGGGGCCTGCTGTCAACATCAAGCGCAGCCCTCTCTGCGGCAGGAATTTTGAGTATCTGTCGGAGGATCCGTATCTCTCCGCACAGCTGGCGGCAGCCTACATCAATGGACTGCAGTCAGAGAATGTGGGGGCGAGCGTGAAACATTTCGCGGTGAACAACCAGGAAAAGCGCCGTTCTACGGTTTCCGCACAGGTGAGTGAGCGGGCGCTCCGGGAGATTTATCTGGTTCCTTTCGAGGGTGCTGTCAGGGAGGGCAGCCCGTGGACGGTCATGTGCTCCTACAACCGGATCAACGGGGAGTATGTGTCCCAGAGCCACAGGATGCTGACAGAGATCCTGCGGGACGAGTGGGGATTTGACGGTTTCCTTGTGACGGACTGGAGCGCCTGCGATGAGCGGGTAAAGGGTCTGGCGGCCGGACAGGATCTGGAGATGCCGGATTCGGGCGGAGTCAATGACAGGCTGATCGTGGAGGCTGTGCAGGGCGATGCGCTGGATGAGGCGGTGCTGGATCAGGCCGTGGAGCGCATTGTGGACGTGATATTCCGCTATGCGGAGCATGTCGATGAGACGGCAGTGTTTGACCGCAGGAAACATCACGAGATGGCGAAAACGGCGGCGTGCCAGTCGATGGTGCTGCTGAAAAACGACAGAACACAGACCGGGGAGCGGCTGCTTCCGCTGAAAAAGGGCGGGAGATATGCATTGATCGGGGAGTTTGCAAAGAAGCCGCGCTATCAGGGCGGCGGCTCCAGCCACATCAATGCGTACCGGATCAGCAATGCGCTGGAGGAATGCGCTCGGTTTGGGGACGTCACCTATGTGCAGGGATTTGGGCTCTCGCAGTCGGAGCCGGATGAGGACATGATCGCGGAGGCAGTGCAGGCGGCGCAGATACAGGACGCTGTCGTTATTTTTGCAGGGCTGCCGGAGTCCATGGAGTCCGAGGCATATGACAGGGAGCACATGCGGCTGCCCGAGTGCCAGAATGCACTGATCCGGGCGGTGGCGGCAGTCCAGCCAAACACAGTGGTAGTGCTGCACAACGGTTCCCCGGTCGAGATGCCGTGGGCCGGGCAGGTCACCGCGATCCTGGAGAGTTATCTGGCGGGCGAGGCGGTCGGCGAGGCGCAGGCGGCTCTGCTGTTCGGGGAGGAGAATCCTGGGGGAAAGTTGGCGGAGACGTTCCCCGTCAGGGTGCAGGACAATCCGGCGTGGCTTGATTTTGGCGGTGACAAGGATATCGTGCACTATGGCGAGGGCATTTTTGTGGGATACCGTTATTATGACACGAGACAGATGCCGGTGCTGTTCCCGTTTGGACACGGTCTGAGTTACACGGAATTTTCATACCGGGATCTGGCACTGGACAGGAGGCAGATGTGCGGGGAGGAAACGCTGGAAGTCCGCTTTTGGGTCAAAAATACTGGAAGCCGCAGCGGTGCGGAGACGGTACAGGTCTATGTCCACAAAAAAGATACGGCAGTCAGCCGCGCATGGCAGGAGCTGAAAGGTTTTGAGAAGCTCATCCTTGCGCCGGGTGAGGAGAAAGAAGTCGTCCTTACGCTGGACCGGCGCAGTTTTGCATACTATGACGAAGAAAAACATACGTGGTGTGTGGAACCTGGTGCGTATGAGATCCTGGTGGGCGCTTCGAGCAGGGATATCTGGCTTGGCGCCGATGTGGAGAGGACGGACCGCGCTTATGTGCACTGGAGATGTCATCGAAGCACGACGAT
>VSNO01000077.1 GCA_009774375.1 Lachnospiraceae bacterium | reverse complement strand
ACACCAACACCACACAAAACGACGGCAGCGCAAGAAGAGAAAAAGAGACAGAAGAAAGAAAAAGCTAAATTTTCAGAAAAATAAAGCCGATATAGATTGTGGAGGCATAGAGAGCCAAATAATAGATAAGGAAATCACATTACAGTTTTAAATAGAGCTGTCCAGGGAGCATCTGCAGGATATCCTGCGCATATGACAAGTCAGATGTGTGAAATATTGCAGGACTGCTCCGGTCTACAAGGAGGTAGAAGGATTTGGTAATACAACACAATTTAGAGGCATTTAACGCCAACAGGATGCTGGGGATCAACAGCCGCATGCTCGCAGGTTCTACCGAGAAGATGGCATCTGGATATAAGATCAACAGGGCGGCGGACGACGCGGCAGGACTCTCTATATCTGAAAAAATGCGCAAGAGGATCAGAGGACTTGAGAGAGGAATGGAAAACGTGGAAGACGGAATCTCTTTCTGCCAGGTGGCAGATGGAGCCCTCGACGCCGCGACAGACCTGCTTCAGCGCGCACGCGAACTGAGCATTCAGGCGTACAATGGCACGAATTCAAAAAATGACAGACATACGATTCAGGAAGAGATCGATCAGTGCTTTGAGGAAATGGACAGGATATTTGGCACGACGAAGTTCAACGAGACCGTGATCTTTCGCAACGGACAGCGCGTGCAGGGGGCTACATATCATGATCAGTCCTATACGGCGAAGAGAACTACGACGACCTCGAGAAATATGCCGGACTGGCTGAAACTCAATGACGGAAATGACACGAAGATCGGTGTACACGCCAGTTATGCGGCGGGAGACCAGGTGATGAATGGGATCATGAAGCACGATTTCAAGGTCGGCAATGATACCATAAGAGTGTATTTCGGACCGGATAAGGGAAATCAGGGCGGCTACCAGTGGGTTGGAAATCTCAATAGTAATGTATATAACAAATTGAAGAATGGTGTACCGGGATTTGACGCATACATGCAGAAACATACAAAGAATGGCAAGTATGAGGGCTGGACGAAGGAGATGACTGACAATGTATCCGCAAAACTGGATTTTTCCGAGTTTGCGAACATTACGGACGCGGATGAGCTGTACACAAAGCTCGGCCAGCTGGTAGGCGTGGAAGTAGGATTTCCGTGCGGTTCCTGTTCACGTATGGAAGCTGTTCGCTTTGGCGGGGAGTTTTTCGGTGTGGATGGCGTGACTTTCGAGGACGGACACCCCTCGTACGTATCAAAGAGGGAGATCAATATTTCCACCAAGACTTTTTCTTTTCAGCCGGTAGATGATAAGGGCAACCCGATTATGGTTGATGGCGAACCATACGGCAAGTCTGATTACACAGGCTATTTTGAGGCGATCGTGGACGTGATGTCGATGTCGGACACGGACGAGAATGGCAAACCTACAAACAAGGCTGACCTGACCGAAAAGCTCGCAAAGGCGATCGCAGAAGATCTGGCAAAAGAGACGTACAATTCGCTGAGTTCGTCGATGACGACACATTTTGACCGGGCGATTATGGACAGCAATGATCCGTACAGCGTCTATGTCTATGACTACAGGGATGCAGATGCGATCGCGCTGACTGGCGTCAATGCAGATGCGACGATCAGGACGGCAGGCCAGGTTAAGATGAACTACGACGAGCTTGTCACGACAGGATACTACACGCATTATGATTACTGGAACGCTGAGCAGACCTGGATCCAGGCAAGTGATGGGACGATGGACGGCATGTCGATCTTTTCCAAGCGTCTTTCTGCAGAACTTCTCAAACTCAGGGGATACAGGATCGACACTTATGCGGTGGACGTGACGATGGACGATCCCGACGAGTACAAGAAAAAGCTCAACGAATGGTACGCGGCAGCCCCGGAACCGATCATAACACCTTACACAAAGGAAGTGATCGAGAGAGTACAGGTGAAGCCGGCTGAGGTTCAGGTTATCAAGCACGAGGAGCCTGAGAAGAACGTGGGTGGTGAGATCATCCCCGCCAGGACATGGTACGAGTACAAGCAGATCAAACCGGCAGAGTGGAAGGATCAAAAGGTAACGAAGACATTCTACAAGACGGAATATCCCAACGATACCCGCGGACCCAAGCCAGAGGCAACCTACACGGTAACCGAGAGATACGCGCCCTCCGATGTGAAGCTGCTCGACAATGCGATCGCGGCAGTCTGCGCGACACGCTCCTACTACGGTGCAGTCCAGAACAGGCTGGAGCACACATACAACAATAACTACAATGCAGATGAGAATATCACTTATGCTGAATCAAGGATCCGTGACACTGATATGGCAGATGAAACCGTTAGAAAGTCCATGCTGGATATATTGCAGCAGGCAGGGTTCTCTATGCTTTCCCAGGCCAATCAGTCAAAACAGGGAGTCAGTATGCTGTTGAGTTAAAAATAAAAGCTTATTGCGTCAGCCGATGCGGTAAGCTTTTATTTTATGCACACAAACACCCGGAGGGAATATGCCGAATAAATTTTACTGTTTATCGGAAATGCATTGATTAAATGCACAATTAGAAAAATAAAAAAAGTTTTCTGACAACTATAAACTATCGTAGATATTGTCCGATATAATAAGTGAATGGAGACAGAAATGAAACCATTCAGCACAAACCGGTCAGAACTTTAAGTGGATGCCAGGATGGGATTTAAAGCATATACCGGGGAATATAAAAATTGAATATGGGAAAAAATTTTGTGTAACAAATGGGGCGAAGGGAGTCGCCGACATCCGCATGTGAGGGAGTCACATACGGTAATTACAAGGAGGTAATTATATGGTAGTACAGCACAATCTTAGAGCAATGAACGCAAACAGAATGTTAGGAATCACAACAGGTGTTTTGTCAAAGTCTTCAGAGAAGCTTTCTTCTGGTTACAAGATCAACCGCGCGGCAGACGATGCAGCAGGGCTTGCGATCTCGGAGAAGATGAGAAAACAGGTGAGAGGTCTCACACAGGCTTCCTCCAACGCTGAGGACGGTATCAGTGCAGTGCAGACGGCAGAGGGTGCTTTGACAGAAGTGCATGATATGTTACAGAGAATGAACGAGCTTGCAGTGAAGGCAGCGAACGGAACGAACGCTTTGTCCGACCGTCAGACGATCCAGGACGAAGTGACCCAGCTCCTTACTGAAATCGATAGAGTAGCAGAGACGACCAAGTTCAACGAGATCTACCTCTTAAAGGGGGATGCGAACAGGGTTGATAAGTATCTGGCAGCGAAGGACGCTGGACTCGAGGGGCAGCTTCAGGATGGCGCGACAATGGCGACATTCACGATGAACGCATTGAAGTTTGGCGACAGCATCACGATCGGCAACAAGCAGTATCAGATCGGTATGGTAGGAGATAAGGGCGCAGCTGCCATTGCGGCGACAATTGGGAAAGCAACGGCTGGAGAGCTGATTACGATCGATGGCGTGCAGTATACGGTGGCTACCGACGATACCCAGGAGAATGCCGATAAGAATGTTCTCACCAACGAAAATATCGCTAAGAAAATTGTGGGGCAGAGCACAGTTCTCTATATGGGAAAGACATATCATGTCATGAAGGACGAGATGAACACGAACGGTACACCAGCAGCAGGCGGTGATAAGATAGATGATGTGGATGCATCAGTCATCACTGCCGAGAAGGCTTATGAGATGATCCAGGAGGAGCTGAGGCTTGCCAACAGTGTCGGAGCAAACAAGACACAGGCTTCTGTTGCTGCATACAAGCTGGAGACAAATAATAACAATGTGCAGAAGGCAGTTTTCTCGATCACTCAGAAAGGCGTTTATACCGCACAGGAAGATCTCAATTTCAGCCTTCATGTGGGTGCTGACGCGGACATGACGAACAAGATTAGTGTGAACATCCAGGCGATGGATACCAAGGGGTTAGGCATCGATGGTCTGACTGTCAAGAACATATCGGGATCCTATGCGACGTATGCGATCGATTCGATCGCGGAGGCGATCGCGAAGGTTTCCCAGCAGCGGTCTATGATCGGTGCAGTTCAGAACAGGTTAGAGCATACCATTAACAACCTGGACAATGTCGTGGAGAACACCACAGCCGCAGAGAGCCAGATCCGTGATACAGACATGGCAACCGAGATGGTGAAGTACTCAAACAGCAACATCCTGCAGCAGGCTGGTCAGTCTATGCTGGCACAGTCCAACCAGGCAAACCAGGGTGTACTGAGTCTGTTACAGTAATCATCATCAATTCCGCAGGACGGAAACGTTACAAATCTACCATGAAGAAAGAGCAGCTGATTTTATCAGCTGCTCTTTTGCGTCTATTTTTGTAATTTTCTGCGAATGTATATTAAGCTTTTTGTAAAAAGTGCCGATAAACAAGATAAGGTTTAGTGCACGCATGAGAGCACGATGCCGGTATAACTCGCGAATAACATACCGTTATCCGGCTTGGGTTATATGCGACCAGGATGTCAAGGAGGATGATGGTCATGAGGATACAACATAATATCAGAGCGATGAACGCAGACCGCCAGTTAGGCATGACGGAAGGGATTCTGGGAAAGTCTGCGGAGAAGCTCTCAAGCGGGTACAAGATCAACAGGGCGGCAGATGATGCCGCGGGCCTGAGCATATCGGAGAAGATGCGCAAGCAGATCCGGGGGCTGACTCAGGCGTCGGCAAATTCTGAGGACGGGATCTCCATGATACAGATCGCGGATGGGGCTCTGACGGAGGTACACGATATGATCGACCGGTGCCTGGAGCTGTCCGTCCAGGCGTCAAACGGCACGAACAGTGCATCGGACAGGGAGAAGATCCAGGATGAGATCAGCCAGATCATCACGGAGATCGATGCGATCAAGGAGCGCACGAAGTTCAATGAGATCCATGTACTCAAAGGGATCGGCGTGTACGCGCCGGACAGGATCGAGCGGAGTCTGTTCCCGGTGGGAAGCCTGCCGGACTGGGTGGAGTGTCCGTCGATTAAGTATGAGAATGAAGTTGACGGGGAGACGATACTGTTTGAGGAGTACACAGACTACAATGGAGGTAAGCATGTGGCCGCAAGCATGGATTTTAAGGAATTCTCAGCGGATAAGAAGACAGATCTGTATGGCAAGGGATTCAGCACGACATGTTGTACCTGCGATAAGTTCTACTGTGTGGAGTTTACGAGCGGCTCGGGTGCACAGCCCCCTGTTCAGTCTGGAAATTCCTATGTCTACAGACTGGGAATAGACGATATCCATTCGGCTGAAGATCTGGTGGATGCGATCCTGGACCTCACGAAAGCGAGCAGTACGGATCTGGGTCATCCGGCAGGCCATTATACCCGGTTGGAAAAGGATCCGAATAATCCCGGTAAACTCTGGGTGTATGATGAGCGCTCTTATGCGATACCGAATCCGCAGGTGGGCTGGGGACTCTTCGCGGCAGGTGTCATGTACGAGATGGAAAAGGTCATACCTGGTTCCCATGAGGAACCGCTGCAGGTCGCACTGCAGGTTGGCGCAGACACGGGAAACCAGATGATCCTGAAGATGGCAACCATATCGAGCCATGCGCTTGGCATCGACAATGTGGATGTCCGGGGAGGATTTGTCTATGACAGACAGGTCGTGCGTACGGCAACCGGTGAATACAGGCGGATCACCGTTCAGGTCAGCGGAGCGGACCAGGCGATCAAGGCGTTTGGCAAGGCGAAGGACAAGGTCAGCGCGGAGCGGAGCCGCCTCGGCGCGTACCAGAACCGCCTCGAGCACACAGTTGACAATCTGAACAATGTGGTGGAGAACACGACAGCTTCCGAGAGCCGGATCCGCGATACGGATATGGCCCGTGAGATGGTACTGTACGCCAACCGCAATATTCTCCTGCAGTCAGGACAGTCGATGCTGGCGCAGGCGAACCAGTCCGGTCAGGGGATCCTCTCACTGTTGGCAGGATAACAGGACGAAAAGGCTTTGAGGCATGCATGATCGGAGAAACATAAAAACCACCGCATCCGCGGTGGTTTTTGTAATCTCCGGGTTTTATATCGTTTCTAGCCCAATAAGCTGAGAACACCCTGGTTGGCCTGGTTGCTCTGCGCCAGCATGGACTGACCAGCCTGCGAGAGGATGTTGGCGTTGGAGTATCGCACCATCTCCGTTGCCATATCGGTATCGCGGATCTGGCTCTCCGCGGCTGTCGTGTTCTCCACGACGTTATCCAGGTTGTTGATCGTGTGCTCTAAGCGGTTCTGGACCGCGCCGAGCAGGGAGCGCTGTGCCGACACAGACGCGATGGCATCCGAGATGGAGTCGATCGCGTATGTGGCGATCGCGCCTGTCGAATCCTTCACATTCAGCCCGTCGATGCCGAGTCCGGCTGTGTCAAGCGCCTTGATGCCCACGCTGATCTTGTTGGTCATGTCTGCGTCTGCACCCACGTGGAGCGAGAAGTTGAAGTCCTCTTTAACCGTGTACTGGCCTTTGTCAAAGGTGAAGGTGACCTTCTTGGCATTGTTGATATCGGTCGTATCTTGGGCTGTCGACAGATCTAAGTCGGTACCGTTGTCATCTGTTACGGTGATGTCCACCTTGGAATTCTCCTTGTTTGCACCGATATTATTGGCGAGACCGAGTTCCTGGCGGATCATCTTGTAAGCCTGCAGATCGGTGATGTAGGATGGATTAACATCATCGATATCATCGCCGTCCTTCAGCGGAGGGACAGCAGGAGTGGGTTTTTCATCTACCAGTGTATGATAAGTCTTGCCATTGTACATGGCTGTGCTGCCTGCCTGTATCTTGCCCATGATGTGGGAGAGCGTCAGCGTATTTTTGTCCGCATTCTCCTGCGCGCTGTCCGTGACGATCGTATACTGTGTACCGTCTACATCGATAAGGGCGCCTGATACTGCCGCGGCGTTCAGAGTATCTGGGTCATTTAACAGGTCATTGGCCGTATACTTATCATTTGTCATGTTTCTGATGATAGCATCCTGTGTCAGCTCCTCATAATGCGAACAGATCGTATACTCCCTTCCGGCGATCGTGATGCTGTCGCCAAGCTTTAACGCGTTCATCGTGAAAGATGTCCTTGTGGCATTCTGTGTGATCGTCCCGTCAAGCCCTGCATCCTTTGCGTTCAGATATCTGGTCACCTTGTCTGTATCCCCCTTGAGCAGATACATCTCGTTGAACTTTGTCGTCTCAGATACACGGTCGATCTCTGTGAGGAGCTGTGTGACTTCGTCCTGGATCGTCTGGCGGTCCGAGAGTGCATTGGTACCGTTTGACGCTTTGGTCGCAAGTTCATTCATGCGCTGCAGCATATCGTGTACTTCGGTGAGCGCGCCCTCTGCTGTCTGCACTGCGCTGATGCCGTCCTCCGCGTTCAGGGAAGCCTGGGACAGGCCCCGGATCTGCTTGCGCATCTTCTCGGAGATGGAGAGACCTGCCGCGTCGTCCGCCGCACGGTTCACCTTGTATCCTGACGACAGCTTTTCGGCTGATCTGGATAACGTTCCCTGTGTGATGCCCAACATTCTGTTGGCGTTCATTGCCCTGAGATTGTGTTGTACTACCATAATAAATACCTCCATGTGTTTCTATGGTGATTGGTTGTCTAAATGGACAGCGCATTACTCCAGGGACAATTCCTTTTGCCCATTGGCTGTATCAGCAGGTACTGCATCCGCCATTCTCTGTAAACTGGTGCTATATAATCTGCATCATATGCAAGACTATATTAACATATATATCGGATGATATCCACAAGTTCTTAAACAATTTTTGTGATTTCTGGTGGTCACTGTGCTGCCGGAGCGGGAACGGCCAGTAACACAGCGGCAAAAAGCATGGGGATCATTTCAATTTTAATGTTGTTTTTTCATCTATTTTCGTATAAAATAGAGTTATACCATTAATTTTTCAATATATTTGACGATATATTAAATGAAATCATTGTGATTGCAGTTTGTTTTAAAGAAGCTGGTAACTGTTCAGAACACGATTTTGCATGGCGGGTACAACATTGCACTGGCGTCCTGTGACGATGATGCGTTGAATGGTTACGAGAATTGCATGAAGGATGCGCATGCGTGACATGGAGGTGATTAGCATGTATATGGAGCCTATATCAGGGGGAAATACCCGGAAGCAGACCGTTTTGACACAGACTACTCAATCTGCACAGAGCGTTCAGACAGCGAAAGCATCTGAACAGTTGTCAGCGCCCAGGGCTGCGGAGGCGAAAAAGACAGAATCCACGGATGGAGCAATGGATGTACAGATCGCAAAGGGATCAGATGAATCAGTTACGTTGTCTATACAGGCTGACAGGAAGCAGCTCATCGATGACAAGAAGGATGTAAACCTTGACAAACTGAAGAAAGTCATGGAGAAGGCTGTCGCATCGCTGCCTCATTATTCCGATGCCAAATTCGGGATTCATGAGAAGACGAACCGCATTGTTATCAAGCTGGTAGACAGGGAAACGCAGGAAGTGATCAAGGAGATCCCGCCGGAGAAAACGCTGGATCTGCTGGCAAAGCGGATGGAGCTTGCAGGCGTGATGGTTGATCAGAGAATGTGACAGGATAGTTGATTATATGGAGGGATTACGATGTCAGATTTATTGAGAATGACGGGTATGTATTCAGGCATGGATACGGAATCGGTAATACAGCAGTTAGTACAGGCGAAATCGCAGAAGGTCACGAACCTGAAGCATGACCAGAAGAAGCTGGACTGGAAGATAGCCAAGTGGCAGGATCTGAACAAGAGGATCTACAAGCTCTACACAGGCACGCTGTCCAACATGAGACTGGCGGGCAGTTATGCGAAGAAGAAGACGACAGTCTCCGATCCGACGAAGGCGACGATCACAGCGAGTGAAGGCGCGGTGAACGGCACACAGTCCCTCAGGATCAATAAGCTTGCGAAGGCAGGGTATCTGACAGGCGCGAAGGTATCCATGAAGAGAAAGGGCGATGTCGCGATCTTTGATCAGAAAAAAGCTGAGGCATCTGCAGATGTCGCGACAGACGTACAGAATGGGACGATATCGAGAGAGGATTATATCAAGAATTATGGTTCTTCCCTCTTCCTTAGCCAGCTGGGCGTGGAGGATGGCACATTGTCGGTTGATGTCGGCGGCACGAAATTTACCGTGGCGGCAGATGGCGATGACCATATCAGTGATTTTATTGCAAGATTTAATGCTGAGGCGGCAAATGCAGGTGTCAATGTCAGCATGGAGTACGACAAGGGCAAGATCACGGTGACTGGCCCGGATGGTGTGAACGTCAAGATGTCGAGCAGTTCGCCTTCAGGCACAAACAAGACGATCCTGCAGGGACTCGGACTTGCCGAGATGAGCGGCGACGGTCAGACGATGGATGGCAACGGCGCACCGGGAACGTTCACGGGCGACGCGATCACGATGAAGGACTATGTATACGAGCCGGGCGACTTCAAGAACTACTCCGAGAAGGATAAGGATTACAAGGCAAAGGTGAGTGATATCTCGCCGGATCTGGTCGGTAAGAAGCTAAAACTCACTGTCGGAAAGGGTGCGGATGCGAAGGTTACGGAAGTGGAGATCACGGCCGACATGGAGATCGGACAGCTGGCGGCGAAGCTTTCGGAGGGCGGTGTCAATGCATCTTTTGACGAGACGAACCAGAGATTCTTTATTAGCTCCGCAGGAACAGGTGCGGATAAGGAGTTTACACTGGAGGGACTGGATGCTGCAGGAAATGCGAACAATGATGTGCTGATTGATCTTGGTCTTCTGACGAACTATACATATGCGAACGGCTCACAGGCCACCCGCATCGATGCGGAGGACGCGGAGATCGAATTGAACGGCGCGGTTTTTACATCAGATAAGAATACCTTTACGATCAACGGACTCAGCATCACTGCAAACGCGGTGACAAAGGAGACGGAGGAAGACATCTCTATCACGACAGATACCGACTATGACGGCATCTACGACATGATCAAGGACTTTATCACAGAGTACAACGATATCATGAACGAGATGACGAAGCTCTACAACGCTGGTTCCGCGAGAAAGTACACGATGCTCTCCGATGAGGAGAAGGAAGCCATGAGCGATGACGAGGTCGAGCAGTGGGAGGATACGATCAAGGGTTCCCTGCTTCGGAGGGACAAGGATCTTTACACTGTCATGCAGTGTATGACAGGCGCCATCAATAAGGGCTATGATATCGGCGGCGAGACGCTGTATCTTGTCAATTTCGGTGTTGGGACAGGAAGCTATTTCGATACGGAGAAGGGCGAGCGCAACGCACTGCATATCATGGGTGACAGTGATGACGATAAGTACTCGGATGAGAAGAACAAGCTCAAGGAGGCGATCGCGGCAGATCCTGACAAGGTGATCGAGCTCTTTACGACCATGAGTAAGGAGATGTACGGCTCTCTTCAGAAGACGATGGCGAGCACGGAGTACAGAAGTATCTACAAAGTGTACGATGACAAGCGCATGAAGAACGAGTATGACGATTACACCAAGAAGATCAAGGAAGCGCAGAAGAAGCTGGACGCTTATGAGGATAAATGGTATAAGAAGTTTTCCGCGATGGAGGTGGCGCTGTCGAAGTTGCAGTCCAGCCAGAACTCCCTCGCAAGTATGCTGGGACAGTAGATCATCAGAAGTATATAACAGGTGAAAATGGTAATGAACACAACGCGGATCCTGAAGAAGGATCCGCGTGGAAAGAGGGAAATGCATGCTCAAACAAAATGGATACGCACAATATCAGAACGCAAAGATTATGACAGCCTCACCGGCGGAGCTGACACTGATGCTTTATGACGGGGCGATTAAATTTGGAAATGTGGCAATCCTTGCGATGGAGAACAAGGATCCTGCAAAGGCACACGAGAATATCGTCAAGGTGGAGAAGATCATCCAGAATTTCAGGGATACACTTGACCGGAAGTATGCGGTATCGCAGGAGTTTGAAAATGTGTATGTATATCTGTTGAGACGGTGTCATGAGGCAAATATAGCGAAGGATCCCGAGATCATGGAGGAAGTGCTCAAGCATCTGCGTTCCATGAGGGACAACTGGAAAGAGGTAATGAAGAAGGTTGCCGGGGACAAGAGCAATCCGGTCGCGCAGGCGAGAGTGGCAGGCGGACAGGGCAATCTGGGCGCTTACAGGAGAACCGGAACCTGATCGGCATCACGGAAGGGGAACAGACATGACAGAAAATTATCTGCAGATCATGACAGAAAGTCTGGAGAAGAAGCTTGAAGTACTTGACAAGGTCTATGAGATCAACAAGCGTCAGCTGGCGGCTTCGACGAAGCGGCCGTTTGATGCTGAGGCGTATGATGCGATCATGGACGAGAAGGGCGGACTGATCGATGAACTCAACCGTCTGGACGACGGGTTTACGTCGACCTATGAGCTGGTCAGGGAGGAAGTGCAGGGAAACCCTGACAAGTACAGGGAGAAGGTTCACCGGATGCAGGATCTGGTCAGGGAAGCAGTTGACAAGGGCGTCTCGATCGAGGCGCAGGAGCAGCGCAACAAGGCATCGATGGAGGCAGCATTGACCTCAAAGCGCCAGGAGATCAGGGAGCGCAGGGTGACGGCAAGCGCAGCGTCAAAATATTATCACGCTGTCAGCAAGTTGAATACAGTTGATCCGCAGCTGATGGACAGCAAGAAATAGGAATAACATAACGTCATGGATGACGCGCAGGCATATTTGATCAAATGTGTCTGCGCGTTTATTGCATTGATGGAGTCTCAAAGAGGATCCCGAGAGGCTACTATATAATATTGGAGGAACAGAAGTATGTCAAAAATGCCGGTGTCGGTATGTATCATAGCAAAGAACGAGGAAAATTTTATAGAGGACTGTCTGAAGCATTTGCTGCCATACGGTATGGAGATCATCGTGGCAGATACAGGTTCCACCGACAGGACAAAGGAAATCGCGCAGAAGTATGCGGACAAGGTCGTTGACTTCGAGTGGATCGATGATTTTGCCGCAGCCAGAAATTATTGTGCCTCCTTTGCCAGGAATAACTGGATCCTGGCAATCGACTGTGATGAGATCGTGCAGTCAGTCGATATCAGGATATTGAGGATGCTGATGCAGAAGCATGCGAGATATACTGGCGTGCTCCGGCTGAAAAATATCACAGATGACGGCAGGGGGAATAAAGGCTACGTCAATACGGACGTGCCGCGGATGTACAACAAGAATTTTTATAAATTTGACTGTGCCATTCATGAGCAGATCGTCCCGGTCGATCCGGCGAAGCGGGATGATGCGATGGACGGCTTCCTGCTTCCGATCGATATCATTCATCACGGGTATGCGCTCGATGATGAGACCATGAAGAAGAAGCAGGTCAGAAATCTCGAGCTGCTTTACAAGGAACTTGAGACAACGCCGGATAAGGGCTATGTCTATTTCCAGATCGGGCAGTCACAGCTGACGCTCAACGGTGCGGAGGAGGCGATCGATGCCTATGAGAAGGCGATGGAGAATGTGCCGGATCTGGAGCGGTACTATGTGCCAGAGCTGATCATGTCCCTGGCAAACGCATATGCGGATGCGGACAGGATACCGGAAGCGCTGGCGCTCATGGAGAAGTACGCCAAGGATTTTGATACGGCGAAGTATGTGTTTACATATGCCAATATACTGTGGAAAGACGAGCAGATCCTGAAGGCACTGGGGAATTACATCAAGGTGACGACGCTGCCCGACATGGGGACGCTCGGCGGAGAGCTGACGGACTGTTACGGCAGGATCATACAGATCTACGAGGCGTTCGGCGAGAAGGAGATGGCGGAGAATTTCCACCAGCGTTTCCTCGCATACCACGCGGACAAGGAAAAGGTGACCGGCGCGCAGTGAGGTGCCGACAGGGGAGGAAATTATGGCTAAGATACCGATTACAGTGTGTATCATTGCAAGGAACGAGGAGGAACACATAGAACAGTGCCTGCAGCATCTGAAAAAATATGACTGGGAGATCGTCGTGACGGACACTGGTTCCACAGACCGCACAAAGGAGATTGCGGCAAAATACGCTGACAGAGTGCTTGACTTTGAGTGGATCGACGACTTTGCCGCGGCGAGGAATTACTGCGCTTCCTTTGCCCGGAACAACTGGATCCTGGTGGTGGACTGCGATGAGTATGTCATGAATGCTGATATCAGCGCCCTGCGGATCCTGATGCAGCGCCATCCGCGCTATGTCGGCGTGATGCGGCTTACGAACCTGATCGCCAAGGACAGCGGGGGAACGGGGTATGTTTCCGACGATGTGCCCCGGATGTACAATAAGAACTTTTACCACTATTTTTTTCCGATCCACGAGCAGATCTGTACGACGGAGACCGGCAAGGATATGGATTCCCTGGAGGCATTTCTGCTTCCGATGGAAGTCATTCATCACGGCTATGCACTGACCGGTGAGGCGATGGAGAGAAAACAGCGCAGAAACCTGGATCTGCTGCAGAAACTCATCGAGAAGGATGGCGGCAGCGGTTACCACTATTTCCAGATGGGACAATCCTACTTCGTGCTGGATGATGTCGACAAGGCCATCGAGGCGTATGAGAAGGGGCTTGGCATGGAGGACAACACGGAGCATGTATATGTGCCCGAAATGATCATGTCGCTGGCGAAGGCGTACTGCCGCAGCGACAGGTTTCCTGATGCGCTGGAGCTGCTGGAGAAATACAATCAGATCTATAATTCGGCAAAATTTACATATGAGTACGCAAATCTCCTGCGGGAGAACGGGCGGATCATCAAGGCACTGATGCTGTATGTCAAGGTGACGACGATGAAGGATCTGGAGACGCTCGGCGAGAACCAGATGTCCTGTTATCTGCACATTGTCGATATTTACAGAGGTATGGGAAATATGGAGATGGCAGAGTTGTTTGAACAGAAGCTCCAGCAGTGTGCGGCGGAGCGGGAACGGGTTGTGAACAGTTAATGTTTTATGATATGATGCCATTTTAAGGAGGTGGGGCCTGGAAAGCATTGATCTATGCCGCTTCAAGGATGAGGTTAACGCGGCGCCTAGCGATAAGGAAATCAGGGGGAAAAAATTATGGTAATAGCACACAATCTGAAGGCTATGAACAGCCAGAGACAATTATCTATAGTAAGCGGCACAGTGTCAAAGAAAGCGGAGAAGCTTTCCAGCGGATACAGGATCAACAGGGCGGCTGACGATGCGGCAGGCCTGTCGATCTCGGAGAAGATGAGGCGCCAGATCAGGGGACTCACAAAAGCGACAGAGAATGCGGAGGACGGGATCTCCATGGTGCAGATCGCGGACGGCGCGCTCAGCGAAGTACAGGATATGCTCCAGCGCATGAACGAGCTCTGTGTGCAGGCATCAAACGGCACGAATGCTGCATCCGACAGGCAGAATATACAGGATGAAGTATCACAGCTGATCACAGAGATCGACAGAGTGGCGGAGACGACGAAGTTCAACGAGACCTACCTGCTGAACGGAAGTCTTTCCAACGGCGGCAGGGGTGCATATAACCTGGCGATCAACAATAGGAAGTTTGAGGCGATCAAAGACAAGTACTTTGAGGATAAGGAAAGGATCAGAAGAGAGGAAGAGGAGCGGCAGAAGCAGCGCGAAGAAGAGCGCTGGACTGCGCTGAACGGCGCATATGCAGGACAGGAAGTGTCGGCGGAGACAGTCGCGAACACAGAAGGCATCAAGCTGGTCTATATACAGGATCCAGTGGTCACGACGCAGAAACCCGGGGCGGGAGTTGTCAACGGAGCAGGACCCACAGCTGCTGGGTACAGCGATCTGAAAAATAAACTACAGAATGAAATCGTGCCCAATGCGGTGGAGGCGATCATCAAGGCGTACTCGCCGGCATTTGATTTCCTGAAGGGTTCCGGTATCGGGATCGGACTGAAACTTTCGACTCCGGCAAACGATCCGAATCTGAGCCCGACTACACTTGCCTATGTAGGAGTGGGACATGGGAGCTATAGTAATAATGCGGTAGTAAGCAATATGCTTACCTACCAGCTCTGTGTCAATCTGGACAGCATCAATCAGGGAAACCTGACAGAGCAGAAGAGGAACGAGCTTGAGGTTACGATCGTCCATGAGATGATGCATGCATTTATGGATGAGGCGCTCACCAATGGCATGATCGGTGTTGTAAATGGACAGAACAACCAGGGCGAGCAGTTTCCCAAGTGGTTCAAGGAAGGGATGGCACAGACGGCGGCAGGCGGATATTATGACCACAATGACTGGGTAAACGGGAAAGGGGCTCTTAATATCCAGGTCAATGACAGCCTTGCGAATATTCAGGCAGCGCTGACAAAGTATCAGATCGGCGGGGCTTCCAATGAGTCCAATTATGGTTCAGGCTATCTTGCATGCATGTATCTGGGATATCTGGCAGGCGGCAAGGCGCTCAGCGCGTCAGGCATCCAGACAGGATTGGGAAAGATCCTGGGTGATATCAGAGGCGGCAAGAGCCTTCAGGATGTCATCAAAGACCTGACAGGGAAAAATACGATCGCGGCCTTTGAAAATGGGTTTGCCAGTGACAATAACGTGTTGACTTTTGTACAGAGCCTGACAAATCTGGTTCAGGGCGGCACTGGCGGTGTCGTGGGAAACCTCACCAGGCCAGACGACATACTGGCGAACACGAACAATCCGGGAGTTTCACTTTTCAAGCTTGATATTAAAAATGATACCGTGGTAAATGAATATCCTAACGACTATGAAGTATTTGTCGGCGGATCGGCGACAAACGGCGGAAAGCCGGGCAGCACTGGATCTACAGGCGGCAATGTTCCCTGGGATAAACCGCTTCAGATCGCGGCAGGCAGAAAGCCTGTTACAGGTTTTGGCTCAGCGATCCACGCAGGTACGGACGCGGATATGAACAACAAGATCCATGTCTACATTGACGCCATGGACGCGGCGAGCATCGGCGTGGACCAGGTGGATGTCCGCACGGAGGATCTCGCGTCACTCTCCATCGAGCGCGTATCGCTCGCGCTGGCAATGGTGTCCGCACAGCGCTCCGAGCTGGGGGCATGCCAGAACCGTCTCGAGCACACGGTCAGCAACCTCGACAACGTGGTGGAAAACACGACGGCATCTGAGAGCCAGATCCGCGATACGGACATGGCAAGGGAAATGGTAGCATTCTCCAACGCCAACATCTTACAGCAGGCAGGCCGGGCAATGCTCGCGCAGATGAACCAGAGCAGCCAGGGCGTTCTGTCACTGATCGCGTAGACACATACGGGATAGATAATCTGTCAGAAACGAATCAAATGATTTGTGCATGTTGCTGCACGGATCACAAAAAAATGAATAATGCATCATTTATTTGACAAAAAGGGCACATAGATCTGCAAATGCCCTTTTTTGTTTTACTGATTGTACATAGAATGTATATTCGATGCAATGGGCATAAGATTGCATAAAATACAGGATCCGCCAGAGCGGAGGAATAAGAACTTCGTGCAAACTTGATCCGAATCGTACAAGTTGTCTGAAATTATAGAAATTTACATAAAATTTGAAATAATTAGTTGACATAGTCTGACAATTCGGTTACAATAAGAATTGTCAGGAAGGTGACATAATATAGTTACCGGAATGAGTATAAAGGAATAATTGTTTTTCACAAGGAGGTATTAGTATGGATATCAAGAGTAGTTTCACCTATGACAGCAAGATCGCAAATGATGTGTACGCGGCAAAGGCAAGCGCGGCGGCAAAAGAGAACAGGCTCGCGACAGGGCAGAAGGTTTCAGAGCCGTCTTCGGATGCAGCATCCCTTCAGATCAAGTCCAGGGCAGGCGAGTCCGCAGAGGCACTCGAGAACATCAATGCGGCAGCCAGTGCAGTCGGTGATGTGTCGAGGGCGGAGGAGATGATCCGCGAGGCAAACCGCCGCATCTTAGAGCAGTCCGGTGATTCTGTGCTTGCGCAGGCAAACCAGTCGACAGATGCAGTCACCAAGCTGTTGGGGTAAGCATGATTCATATAAAAACCGGTGCCTTAAGCACCGGTTTTTTTGTCGGAGGATTTTGTGCGATTTCGTTTGTTTGGAATTACATTGATCATGCCATCTTCAGAAATGACGATGCCGATATAGATTCCATTCTTTTTTTCCATGATATAGTTGTTCATGGAATTATAACGGGAGCCTCTTCCAACGTCACCCGTGACGGCTATTTTACTGTATAACAGGGTTCCGATTGCAGCGAGACGCTTTTCCCGTAAATCTATAAAAAGTGCGCCGTCAATATCCGTAAGACTTAGAAGAAGTTCTTTGTCCCATCCATGGTCGGAAGTATATACGATATTAGGCGGGCAAAGTTTAATTCCATAATTCATCTGGCATAGATCGTCTATAAGTGATTTGTCGTTTTCACATGGAAAATCGGATATCACAACGGAAGCGCCATGCTTTTGTTTCTTTAAGATTTTTATCAGATCTGCTATCATCTTTTTGCTGGCATTGTCTACATCCTGTAATGCCGCAATATCCGCTTCATATGAGGTCTCCTTGTTTGTTGGATTTAACAGGTAATGTCCATGATAATAGGAGAATACCTCTTTTACGCCGCATACAACGCTCCAGTGCATGAAACCGGAAAATTTGATATAAGTATCTGTTGATTCTTTTTTATTGGGGTCAGTTTCCGTGTTTTCATCGGAATACGCTTCGTTAAGGCGGACAAGCTGTGTGATCGTATATTCATTTTGGGCTGCATTTGTCAATGCGGCATACAAGTGAACCACGTTCCTTTTGGACAATTCGATCAGTTTTCGGATGGGGCGCAAATTGTTGTTGCAGAGTACCCTTGATGCTTCACCGGATGAAGAATCAAATGTGGTTATGGTTTCGATGTTGTCATGCGTAAAATAAATCCGTGATTCACTGTCACTTCCCTCATATCGGGCAGATGATAATTCGGTCAGAAGCTCGGCGTCCGGCAGGTGGTTTGTTTTGAGGTAATGATTCACATAGCTTCCTAACAAAATCCAATTCTCCTGCAATTTATATAGTAAGATTCTCATGTTCCCGCTTTCAAGTTCGGTGGTGAGTTTAAGCTGCTGAAACAGGGAATGCAGGACAAATTTCAGGTAGTCTTTGTATAGTTGGGCTTTGCCATGCAATATTACAGTAAGTGCTGCATAAGGTTTTGGAGTAATGCAGGAGGCTCCATTTATTAAAGCTTTATGTTCATCGAAAGAGTCTGAATTTTCGGAATGCAACTCATCAGACAGTAATTTCATTATGGTCTGGTAGGCCGTAAGAGGAGATTCATGTATATCAATTGCTGGAAAATTTTGTTTGATTTTATGATTTATTTTATTGTTTGATCCAGTCAGGTGTATTATGGGATCACTCGGGGTGATGTAGGTACTATTGTCAGGAGTATTGTCAGGGATGATCATCATTATTGTGTCAATTTCATCAGCTTCCACTTCTGCCATTTGGGTATTACCGAGTTCTAATGAGTTCAATGTGTCTGCTAAAAACTGGTTCAATTGATGGTTGTGGTGAATTTTTACTTTAAATTTTTTAGATTGTTTGCCCATTGCAGTTATTTCCTTTTGGTAATGTGGTTTCTTTATGAATGAGGTATTCAATATCCCGATATACATCTTCTTCATATTTATTAAGTATCGGTATCAGATATGGAAAAAAGTCATTCATGTTTTCAGTCTGTACTGTTTGATATATATGCTGCACGCTTTCTAATTTAGTGCGTTTATCAGGTGTATTCATGATTGCATTATATTTCTGGCGGCAGCATAGAAGATATTGCATGATTGTTTGTATGATATCGAGATCATACACGATATTGACATGGCTGGATAGCAGTGTTTCGAATTTGGCGGGATCGGTGTAATAATAAGGGTCTGATATTAAGTTTGCCAGGAAACGCTGTGTCTCAATCTCAATACGAATTGCCCCAGGATTCTTTAAATGGGATGGTTCGTTATCTGACCAGCGAAATCCTTCGTTTGAAGGAGAACCCTGATCATTATCGCTAAAACTGTAATTCATTACAGACATTACAATGGCAATGCGCGGCAGTAAGATCGTTTGGGTGATATAACTTTTGTCATAATGATCAGTCTCAAAAGTTTCTATAAAAGAATTGAGATAATCTTCCATAGAAAGTTTAAGAGCCAGGATGCTGATAAGATCCGCATAACATTCCTTTAACAGATAAACGATATCATTGACGACATTTTCCAGTGTCAGTGCTGTATATTTTCCGCGAGATGATGCAAAATCCCAGACGGCTTCACAGACTATCCGGCAGTGCTGTTCATAGCATCTGTCCCAGCTTTCGCGGTCTGGGCTGTCAAGGTTGATTCCGGTCTGTATCGCAAATCCCAGTACATCGATATAGCTGCTTGACAACAAATCTTCCAGAGAACGAATCAGGTTTTCTTTTAAGTTATCTGTATGATAGAAGTACTTTAGATTGTGCAGGAGATTATTGTCGATCATATCGGCATTGATACTGTCAGTATAATATTTATGTTTCAAAAATTCCCTGTCACAACTTTGGAAAATACACTGTAATGACCATTTGGCAAGATTTTGTTCCAAAAGTTCCCAGTCTTTTTGGACAATTTGTGTCGCATTCCAGTTTTCTTTATAAGCTATAAAGTGTTTTAGGGAGTTGGCGACTGCATGGCAGCAGGCGTTAATGAGCGCCTGTAGCCGTTCCTTTCTGAGTCTTAGATTGCGTCCTACAAAATGGGCTGTCTCATGTCCCAGAATAATGAGCATTCTTTTGGGATAATATACCTGCTGTTCTGGAATTTCAACGAAAAACAGTCTTTGGGTAGGGGACTCCCGGGGCATCAGTTCTTTTACCTGTGTTTTGTTGTTTACCCCGGGGCAGACCAGAAACTCATACTGAAACTTAGGGTGGCTGTTCAGAGCATTTTTCAGATAGTAAATATAGGCGCTGTAGAGTGTCACAAGCTTGGAAGGCACATCAAAATAGCGCATATTAAAATCAGTGATCAGTGAATAGACCCTGTCCGGTTTGGTAAAGGTCTGGGTGCAGAGCTTCATTCCATTCATGAAATCATACTTGAGAGTTGAAAGTTCTATCAAAAAAATAACTCTTCCATATGGATTTATGGTATCTTTAAGTTACCACACTT
>VSNO01000076.1 GCA_009774375.1 Lachnospiraceae bacterium | reverse complement strand
CTATTGACCTTTGCAAAAATTTATGTATAATAATCACTTGTAAGGCACAACAGGAATGAAAAACACAAGATCCATTCCTGAAAATCAGTTTCGCACTACATAGTGCATGCGCGAACGCGCAGATGGAGGAGAAAAATTATGAAGAAAAGAATCTTAGCTACAGTTATGGCACTTACATTGGGCGCAGCAATGCTCACAGCATGCGGTTCTGCTGCCGATGAGACATCTACAAACGAGACAAGCGCAGTTGACACGACAGTTCCTGCAGAGGATGCTGCACCTGCAACAGAGGTACCTGCATCTACAGTGGAGGCTGACACTGAGACAGCTTCTACAGAGGAGGCTGACACTGAGACAGCTTCTACAGAGGAGGCTGCTGACGCTGAGACTACCGAAGCTGCTTCTACAGAGGAGACTGCTGACGCTGAGACTACCGAGGCTGCTTCTACAGAAGAGACTGCTGACGCTGAGACTACTGAGGCAGCTACCACAGAGGCTGCTGCAAATTAATCCGTCAGAAAACTTTAACAAAATCGAGCAGGGGTTCCTGCTCGATTTTTATAATCAGACTTTTATGTTCAATTATCTTTCTGATCAGTTGTTTCCCCATCCGGGATCTGTCTCCCTTCATGATCCATGGAGTAACCGTTCCTGTAGATCAGCTCGGATAACGGTACAAACTGATATCCCGCATCCTTCAATGTCCTGATCAGAGTGTCCAGCGCCTCCGCTGTGTATCTGGCGCCATTATGACACAATATGATCGAACCGTTTCCGAGATGCTCATGCTGGGTAACGGTCTTTATGATAGAATCCACACCGTAGTCTTTCCAGTCGAGACTATCGACGTCCCACTGGATCGGATAATAATTGCACTTTTTCGTGACCCTGATGAGCTTTGGATCATAATCTCCATACGGCGGACGGAACAAAAACATATCATACCCCGTGAGCTCTTTCACTTTCTCATGCACGGACATGATCTCCTTTTCCTTCTCAGCGTCGGACAACTGGCTCATATTTTTGTGATTCTGGCTGTGGTTTCCAAGGTCATGACCTTCTGCGAGTATCATCTTTACGTCTTCCGGATAGGACTCCACCCATCCGCCTGTCATGAAAAAAGTCACCTTGACATCGTTTTTTTTCAATATTTCCATGATCTTATGCGTATCCTCATTCCCCCAGGCAGCATCAAACGTCAGTGCGATCTTCGGTTCCTGCGTCTGTACACAGTAAATGGGCAGCTCCCTGCCACTGCCGCCTGAACTCGTCGGAAGGAGCGTCCCTTCCTCCCTGTATCTCACACCAAGAAGCCCTGCCAGCACCAGCACTGCCACTGCCAGCGTCACTGCCTTTCTTGAAATGTTCACCCCGCGAAGATATTCGCTGACCTCGCGCAGGTACTGGATCAGCACACCGCTAGTCTGTGAATCATTGTCTCCGCTGCTTCTGCCAAGCATAAACCGTCCTCCTGAATCGCTTTTATACAATATATTATTTCTGTACGCATTATATGACAGCGATCCTCTCCGGGTACGGCATGGTCAGTCTCCGCATCACATCTCCTGAATGCTCCAGCTCCCCCTGTTCTCCACATGGACAGAAAACCTCGTGCCATCTTTCAGGTAGATATTTAATATGTCATTGCCATCCTCGGTGACAATATCCTGTATCGGAAGTTCATTCGTATCATTCAAAATGTCAAATAACCGATCCTTAAATTCATTCTTTTCCATCCAGCATTCGTCCTCTGTATTTTCACTGCTTTTGTTGACGAGTAACCAATAACCCAATACCTAACTATATGGTGAGTGACTTTATAGGGAATTGCTATACTTTCACTCATTATATATAATTATGGGTGAAAAGTAAAGGAGATTTTCATATGAGAACTACAAATGATAACTACGGTAACTTATACCTGCGCATCAATGACATTCTAAAAGCGAAAGGCATCAGCAAAAATCAAATCTGTAAAGATCTTGATATCCCGCGTTCCAATTTCAACAGGTACTGCCGCGATGATTTTCAGCGGATCGATGCTGTCCTAATCTGCAAACTGTGCTGGTATCTCAACGTCGAAGCCGGGGAATTGATCAAATACAAACATTCTGACGACTAAAACGACTATCTGTATTTCTGTCTAATTTACGATCAAACATTCACAAATGTTACAAATTCCTACGGCATTATCAAAAAACTGGCAGGTTATGGATTGTCAGCTTAGAGGTTTCTGGTGTACTGCGATTCATAGCCTCCCATTTTTTTGTCCTCAGAAACATGGCCGCCTGTTTCCAAACGAAAACAGAGTGGATCCTGGTCCCACTCTGCTCCTAATGTTTTTATATGCGTTTACTATTGGTCTGTCAGTCTGTCGAGCACGTCAAAATAGTCCTCGAACGTCTTCCTGCAGCACATCGGATCCGCGATCCCGATCCCATCCACCCTCAGTCCGACTAGTGCAAATGCCATCGCCATACGGTGGTCATCGTAGGTCTGTACGACTGCGGGCTTTGGCATACCGGGGTATATCGTGACTGCGTCCTGTTCCTCCTCACAGGAGATCCCAAGTCTGGTGAGCTCTGTCACGATCGCATGGATACGGTCTGACTCCTGCAGCCTGATATGCCCTATGTTTCCGATCCGGACAGCTCCGTCCGCAAAAGGAGCCAGTGCCGCGAGGGTCATCGCCTGATCCGAAAAATCCTTCATGTCCACTGTGACACCCTTTAACCGGCCTCCCGCAGCTCCCCGTACCTCGATACCGTCAGGGGTATCGCTGACGGTACAGCCCATCTGTGCCAGCAGATCCAGGAATCTCAGATCGCCCTGCATACAGTCCCGCGTGACGTGCCTGACCACTGCCCGGCCGCCTGTGAGCGCCGCCGCCGCATAGAAATAACACGCTGCGGACACATCCGGCTCGATCTGGCAGCAGCCGGGCTGATACGCAGTCCCGCTCTGTATCGTATAGCTCACGCCGTCAAAATCAACCGCCGCACCAAACTGCCCCATCATCCTGCGCGTGATCCGTATATACGCGCCATCCCTGCGCTCACTCGTGATCTCGATGCAAAGTCCCTGCTTCACCATCGGAGAGACCAGCAGGAGGGCGCTCAGAAACTGTGTGCTCTCACTGATATCCAGCTTCAAATGACACCTCTCATGCGCGGGAAGCCTGCCGCCGATCCCCCTAATCCGGACTGGCAGAAAACCTTCCCTCTCCAGGCACGTAATATCGGCTCCCATGCACCCGAGCACCTCAAAAAGCGGCTTCATCGGACGCTTTTTCATCTGCTCCGAGGCATTCACCACAAAAGTTCCCTCCGCCATCGCGAGCATCGCTGTCAGGAACCTCGCGGCGGTCCCTGCACTCCCGACGTATATCTCGCCTTCTGCAACGGGGATCCTTCCATTGAGCCCCTCCACCGTGACGGTCTTATCCGCCTCGTCGATCTCCACCTGAAAGCCGAGCGCCTGCAGCGAGCCAAGGAAATTCCTCGAGTCGTCGCTGAACAGCACGCCTCTCAATGCTGTCCTTCCATCCGCCAGCGCCGCCATCAGAAGCGCCCTGTTTGTCATGCTCTTGGATCCCGGCACCTCGACCACCCAGTCGATCGGGCCGGCAGATCTGCGCACTCTATATATCTCTCCCATCTGCCCCTGTTCCTTTCAGTTTTATCCACATACAAAGTGTACCACACTGTCAGACTTTTCACAACATATACCACTGGATATTACTGTTCACATGCTTCACATGCTGAGTCCTGTGTGGGCAGTTACTATTACAAACAGCTCATGCAGCGCCCTCGTTGCGGCGACATACAGGAGCTTGGCAAGCTTGGGATCCTCTCTGTAGCCCTGCAGATCCGGTTTCCACAGGAGCACACAGTCAAATTCAAGACCCTTCGTCTCCGGCACCGTGAGCACCATCACACCCTTGCTGAAACCGCTCTTATCCGAATCCGTGAGCTGGATCTGACGGCCAAGCCGTCTCGTGACCTCCTGCTTCTCCCCGTCGGAGAAGCAGATCACAGCCATCGTCTCGTATCCTTTCTGCCGCATTTCTGTCAGGATCTCCACGGACATGCCGGCAGCCTCCTCCATCGAGATACTCTCCACAAAGTGTACCGGCTCGCCATGCCTGATGACCGGCTCGATCCTGTATGCCCCCCTGGAGGCACTGCTCAGTATCTTTCCCGCAAAGTCCGATATCTCGATCGTATTCCGGTAGCTTTTTGCCAGCACGCGGAAACTGTCCCTGCCACTGGCAAAGATCTTCTGGCGCATGTCATTCCACTCGTTCATGCCGCATTCGTAATTGACGTTCTGGGATACATCTCCCATGATCGTAAAGAAGCAGTCCGGCAGCACTGTCCGCAGTGCATAGTACACGATCAGCCCGAAATCCTGCGCCTCGTCGATAAAGATCTGCCCGAACTCCTCATCCGGTTTTCTCTGCAGGGCCCTGTAATAAATGACCAGCATCGCCGCCGCGTCGTACACGTCAAACACGCCGCGCGACACCTGCTCTGCCACGGGTGCCATGTCAATGTAATACGTCTTACCGTACACTTCAAGAAACTGCAGGTACAGACTCACCACACTGCCCTTGTAACAGTATTTTGTAAAATAATTTTTGTACTGCGCAAGCTTTTTCCTGTAAATCCCCACTTCCTCCCGATCCTGGCACTGCAGTTTGATGCGGTTTCGAAGTCTTTCGTCGAGCGTCACCAGCAGCCGGTTGATCGAATAGGCTGGATTTCCCCTGATAAAATCGTCGTTGTTCTTCTGGGACAAAAGCATGCCGATCTCCTCGTCGCACACGACACAGTTTCCGAGAATGTGGTCGCGCAGCCGCTGCAGATGCTGCTCGAGCTCCGACGCAAACAGCATCTTGCTCTTCCACGCATAGCCTGGCGACGGCGGCACGATCCGGTATTTTTTCTTCCACTCTTTTTTCAGCAGATGCGTCAGAAGCCCGTCCATGCGCATATGCTTCACATCATACACGTCCAGTTCCGGCAGACCGCCCGTGATATAGTCGATCAGGATATCGCTGCCGCCCACGATGCAGAACTCATTGGATGTAAATCGTTCCTTATAGTTGTACATAATATAGGAGATCCTGTGCATCGCCACCGTGGTCTTCCCGCTGCCCGCCACCCCCTGCACGAGAATGTTGTGAAACGGGCTTTCCCGTATGATCTCATTCTGCTCTTTCTGGATCGTGGCGATGATATCGCCGAGCACGGCGTCCCTGTTTTTGCTCAGGTATTTTACCAGCAGTTCATCATTTGCAGCCACATCACTGTCATAAAAACCCTGAAGACGCCCCTCCTCAATATCGTACGTGCGTTTGAGATTCAGGTCGATGCGGTATTCGCGTCCCTGTCCGTCGCTGTGGCTGTCCGGAATGCTGTATGTGCCCTGTCCGATCTCGTTTTCATAATATACGCTCGAGATCGGCGCCCGCCAGTCCACGATCTCTACATTGGTCTTATCGCGCAGGACACCGTGTTTTCCAATATAGATCGATTCAAACATCCGTTCATCAATGTTGCGGTAATCGATCCTGCCAAAAAACGGCTTGTCATACGCCGCCCGGTTTTTGTTCAGCTGATTCAGGCTGTGCTCTTCCAGACTCCTGGAAGTCATCATCTGGTCATACAGCTCGACATTGCCGCTCTGCACCGCGTCAAACAGCGCCTTCGTCTCCCTGCGGCGCGCTTCATACTGCCGCCCGTACTCCTCGACATTGGAGGCGATCAGCGACCTGCACGCTCTCAGATGTGCTTCCTCCTTCTGCCATTCCCTGTTTTCCGATGTTTTGCTCTCCGACATATCTTACCTATACCTTTCCAGGAACCCGCCATGGTTCCTTACCTGCCGCCTCCATTGACTTGGTCTGTGCGCCAGGTTTGCACATGTACTTCCCATTGCGGGGTTGCATGTTGTGATCGTTACAGATTTTATTATATAATTTAATTTAAAAAATACTAGACTTATATTTTCAGTTATGATATAGTGTTGTATAGAGTTGTAGACAAAAAACACTTTAGCCGATTAAAGTGTTTTTTGTTTGTCTTTATCAAAAAGTGCCTACATCAACTATGAGCCAGCTAATGTAAAGCACTTTTTTAGTTTTGGTTCATCTTCGCTAATGCCTATAACTCATATCAGATCAAATTCTATTTCATTCGTATTACCATTTCCTCAAATTCCTGCTCTGTATCCACAAAATGATATGGTTCATATTCACCATACGCAGACGGGCGGCTGATTGTCACCAGTTGAATATCCTCATATCCCACAGCCTGCACTAACCGCTCTTTAAAATCCACCAAGTGCTGACCATGCGTCATCTGCAAAGCCAGACACCCTGTTTCACTAAATTTTTTCGCTACCAGATAGCACATAATTTAACCTCTCCCTAAACTCATTCTCATTCCTTATTTTAGCATTCTCATATGCCTGACGCAGCATACAGCCAATCTGATCATCATATCCTCTCTTGTATACATATTTATGAAGCCAATTACTGAACTGCCTGTCATAATATGTATTATACTGGATTTCTATGGGATAGTGAAAACTGCTGAGTTGAAAATATAAATGCACACCTCTATAGCCATCATCTTTTGATTTTCCATTAGACAGATCTGCTACGCGAATCCATTTACATGTCTGTAGTGCCAATATATCCTCGTAATTATCACAGAGGGTACGAAATCCTAACATATCATTAAAAACTTTGGCTGTCTGATGATCTGGATAATATCGGTCATATTTGAGCATTGCTGATTGAATACTTTTAATCCGATAATCTATTGGAATATTATGAAGATATTCACAGGTATCATACCATTTATTCATTTTGATCAACTCATCAAACAACTTATTTTTGTCAAAATAATGCAGATTTTTCTTCAAGCGTATTCCTGACTCCGTTTGATATGACAACTGCTCTAATAAAGCATATGATAAACCATCTCTTTTCAAAATATTTTCCAAAATATTACCTTTCTTGTAAGCGTATCTTTCATAATATTATATAAGGATCTTAACACGAATGGCAGGCAGTTTTCAAGTGCCTTTGTCCTATTTGTGCTGTATTGCTCTTTTAGAAAGTATTCTATCCTTCTCATACATTCCCATCTTAAACGCTCTTCCTTCAAATCTGAGTTCTTGTTTTTCACATATACTGATATTTCAGTATTAAAGTGTTTAACTTCATATCATCAAAAACTTCCCCTTTGTATGTCAAATCACACAGAGTACTCAAATCCCTATAAATCTCTGAGAGCAAATGCATCTTTACTTCATTAAGCATAATACTTATTTTTTCCCTGACCCCCACAAGCATATAAGCAAGATATTCACCATCCTCATCAGGCGAAAGCAATTCTCGATTTTTAGAATATATCCATAATTCCTGCCCTATATCACCAATATATCTGCTATATGGATTCAGATTTTCCTTTGACTGCAATTTTACATTACTGCCAAAACAGGTAAGCATCTTTGAAGTCACTTCTATCGGATATGGCGTAAATAGTGAGTCCACTGTCTCCTGCTCTCCTGAAACCAAAGCCCTATGCATTGCTTCCAGACATTGTTTCGAAAATCTACGTGCTGCAGGCCAGATATCCCCTTCGTCATTACACCACATAAGAATCAAAAAATCATAAGGAAATTGTGAAATAAATGCAGCACTAAACAAAAAATACTGTATCGCCTCTTCGTCTGTAATATCAAATGACCTGAGTATTTATGGACAGAATCTATCAGCTCTTTTTCCAGTGTGGGACGAGACACAGGCAAATCATTGGCTATATCTGCAGGTGTAGCCTTTTTACCCTCATAATAACCAGACAACATATGATCAGAAACTGTAAAATCGATTCGCTTTATCCAACTGTGTGCAGGATTCTGCATTCCCTTACTAATATCGAATCTAACAGCCTCTATACACTCTTGTAACTCTTTTGGTGTAACATCACCGCGATTCTCCATCTTGTCAAGACAAAACATCTTAATCCCATTTGCAAACAATTGAATATTATCCGTTGCTATTTCGAATTTTTCAATAAGAGCACACTCTACACTAGCTTCAAGTGAGCTCTTCTCTATATTCTCAAACGAAATCTTTGAAATAAAATCGTCGAAATCATAATCGCTCCAATTCCAAAGTGTATTCGCTTGTTTAACTTTTTCGATTACATTCTGCCAATATTTTCGAGAAGCTGTGTCTAAATTTTTTTGAAATAATTTACTCAAGTTTCCCGTCGCAGGTACAAAATCATAAACCAACTTAAATTTTCTAGTCTTATCAATCAGATATGCCTCAAGAAAATTCTTTATTACGCTTGTCATAAAGCTGGCATCTTGTTTCGTAATCGAGCAGGAATACTTTCCCTCCTCTCCACGTCCGTGTACATAAAAAATGCTTACATCAACCATTCAAAGCTAATGTAAGCCTCTCTTTGTTCTATCAATTCTGGTTCATCTTCGCCAATTTTGCAGCCTGGTCTGCGGCGATGCACGCATCGATGATCTCCTGGATATCTCCGTTCATCACCTTGTCCAGTTTATATATGGTCAGATTGATACGGTGATCCGTCACGCGCCCCTGCGGAAAATTGTAGGTGCGGATCTTCTCGGAACGGTCTCCTGTACCGATCTGGCTCCTGCGCAGCTCCGCCTCCGCGTCGTGGCGCTGCTGCTGCTCGATATCATACAGCTTTGCCCTCAGCAGGGCAAAAGCCTTCGCCTTGTTCTGCAACTGCGACTTCTCTGTCTGGCTGTACACGACGATCCCGGTCGGATAATGCGTCAGACGCACCGCAGAGTCCGTCGTATTCACACACTGTCCACCGTTCCCGGACGCCCTCATGACATCGATCCGGATATCCTTATCCTCAATAACGATATCGATATCGTCGTCAACCTCCGGCATCACCGCCACGCTAATCGTGGATGTATGGATTCGCCCGCCCGACTCTGTCTCCGGCACACGCTGTACGCGGTGCACGCCTGACTCGTATTTCATGACGGAATACGCACCCTGTCCCGAAATCGTGAAGGTGACGCTCTTCATGCCGCCGATGCCGATCTCCTCGCACTCTGCAAGCTCAACTTTCCATCGCCTGCCCTCCGCATAATGAACATACATACGATAGATCTCCGCCGCAAACAGCGCAGCCTCATCGCCGCCCGCACCCGCCCGGATCTCCACGATGACATTCTTGTCATCATTCGGGTCTTTGGGAAGCAGCAGGATCTTCATCTGTGTCTCGAGCTCCCCAATGCGCTTCCTGGCATCACCGAGCTCCTCCTTCAGCATCTCCCGCATCTCCTCATCGCTCTCTGAATCCAGCATTGCCAGCGAATCCTCCACAGTCTCGTTGCACTTCTTATACTCCTTATACGCCTCGACGAGCGGCGTCAGGTCACTCTGCTCCTTCATCAGCGCCCGGAAACGCTTCTGATCCTCCGTGACCGTCGGCTCATTGAGCTCATTTAAGATTTCCTCGAAACGATGGAGCAGATCTTCCAACTTATCAAACATCACAAAACCTCCTGTTATCTATCCCCTCACGCCGCTGACCACCCTGTCCAGTCCGGCATAATCCCTGAATATCTCAACCTGTTCAAATCCAGCCTCACGCATGAGGTCCATCACCGCCTCCCCCTGCCCGCAGCCGATCTCAAAAAGCAGATGCGCACCTTTTCTCATATAAGCAGGCGCCTCCGCAGTGATCCTTCTGTAAAAACAAAGCCCGTCGTCCCCGCCGTCAAGCGCCGACACCGGTTCATGCCCGCGCACCTCCGGCATCAGCGTGTCGATCACTGTCGTCTCGATATACGGCGGATTGGATACGATCATATCAAACAATCTGTCCGTCGTCCGGTCTGACACAAAATCCGCAAGCGGCGCAAACAAGTCCCCCTCTAAAAAAGCGGCCTCCAGCTGAAGCCTGTCCGCATTTTCCCTCGCTGTCATCAGGGCTTTTCCTGAAATATCAATACCGACGCCCTCACACTCATTGCTGTATCTGAGCAGGCTTAACAGAATACAGCCAGAGCCGGTGCACAGGTCGAGAATGCGCATTCCGTCCCGGAGGTGATGCATCGCCTCCTCAACAAGGATCTCCGTATCCTGTCTCGGTATCAGCGTGTGTTCGCTCACTTTAAAACACAGCCCCATAAACTCCTGTTCACCGGTAATGTGCTGCAGCGGAACACGCTCCGCCCGCTTCCCGATGACCATCCTGTAAAACTGCTCCTCCATGCCGCTGCGCTCACGGTCAGCATGGACGATCAGTTCATTTCTGTCTGTCCGGCAGACATACTCCAGCAGAAGCCTTGCGTCCAGCGCCGCTTCCGCGACTCCCGCCGCCTCCAGTGTATGCTTCCCATACTCATATAGCTCCCTGTATGTCATAAATCCTCTGCCTCATACCCAAACGTCTCCTCCAGATAGGCCTTCCAGTCAAACACCGCCTCCACAGACGCGATGGCTACGGCCACCATATCCTCATCCGGCTCCTTTGTCGTCAGGCGCTGCATCCACATTCCCGGTGCGGAAATGACGCGGATCAGCACATTGTTGCTCCTCCCGGCAAGCCTGATGATCTCATAGGAGATCCCGGCGATCACCGGTACCAGAAGCAGCCGCAGTATGAGCTTCAGCGCCATGTTGTCAACCCGGATAAAGAAGAACACGATCACACTCACAAGCACTACAAACAGCAGGAAGCTGGTCCCGCACCGCTTGTGCTGTCTGGAACTCCTCATGACATTCTTCACGTTGAGCGGACGCCCTCTCTCGATACAGTTGATGCATTTGTGCTCCGCTCCGTGATACATATACAGCCGCCTGATATCTTTCATGAGTGATATCGCCGCGATATATCCCACAAAGATCAGAATGCGCAGGATGCCTTCCAGTATCGCCACAAGACTCGCATTTCGGATATATCTGCCCAGCAGATCCGATATCAGAAAAGGCAGCAGCATAAACAGCGCCACGGCTATGACGACAGAAAGCGCCACGGTGATCCCCATCATGATATCGTCCGCCCTGCCTCCCGATGTCTTTTTCGCCGCCTCCTCCGGCTGTGCCTCCTCCTCTTCGTAAAAGGACGCCGAGTGCATCGTCACCCTCATGCCCAGCACAAGGGAATCAATAAACGCAAAAACACCTCTGATCAGAGGGAGTTTTGCAAACTGCCTGTCCCCGCAGATTCCCGGATATTCCTCTACCTGTACATCAATGTCCCCGTCAGGCTTGCGCACCGCGACAGCGTATCTTGTCCTGTTCTTCATCATCACGCCCTCCAGCACGGCCTGTCCGCCTATCCCGGAATACTGCGCCTGTCTCCTCTTTGCCATATTCTACCTCTTTACACACTTTACTACACTTTAAAATACACACTTGCCATTTTCCACAAAGCATATTGTAAAAACGAAAGGTTGAGATATACTTTACCTCAACCTTTTTCCGCTACTTATTTGCTTTCTACGCCGTACTTCCTGTTGAACTTATCAATACGTCCACGAGCTGCCGCAGTCTTCTGCTGTCCTGTGTAGAATGAATGGCATTTTGAACAAACTTCCACGTGAATCTCAGGCTTTGTAGACCCTGTCACGAAAGTGTTGCCACAGTTGCAGGTAACAGTTGCCTGATAGTAATTTGGATGGATTCCTTCTCTCATTGTTTTCACCTCTCTATAGATCAATCAAATTTCTGTAACCGTTCATCACTTTCATAGTTACAAATTTCTTTTCATAATATATGTCTGCATAAACAGCTTTTTTAGTATAGCACAGCTTTCTATTCTGTGCAAGCACTTTTTACTATTTTTTTAGACATCTATATAAATTTCATTTTTTTCACGGTCTCCACAAATTCCGTGTTGTTTTTCGTGCGGTAGAACATATCCAGGATCTTATCCACAGCCTCGTCGGATTTCAATCCGTTGAGTGCCTTGCGCATCACGTTGATCGCCTCCAGCTCATCCGGCGTCAGCAGCAGGTCCTCGCGCCTAGTGCCGGACTTTGGTATGTCGATCGCCGGAAATACCCTCTTCTCGGAGAGCTTCCTGTCGAGCACCATCTCCATGTTGCCGGTTCCCTTGAACTCCTCGTACACCACATCGTCCATCTTGGAGCCTGTCTCGACCAGCGCTGTCGCAAGGATCGTGAGGCTTCCACCCTCGCGCATGTTTCTCGCCGCACCGAAAAACCGCTTCGGCATGTGCAGCGCCGCCGGATCAAGTCCGCCTGACAGCGTGCGGCCGCTTGGCGGGACAGTGAGGTTGTAAGCGCGCGTCAGCCTGGTGATGCTGTCAAGCAGGATGCACACATCCTTTCTGTGCTCCACAAGGCGCTTTGCGCGCTCGATCACCATCTCGGCAACCCGCTTGTGATGCTCCGGCAGTTCGTCAAATGTCGAGTAAATGACCTCGACATTCGGTCCCTGGATCGCTTCCTTAATATCCGTCACTTCCTCCGGCCGCTCATCGATCAGCAGAATGATCATATGCATATCCGGCGCCGTTTTCAGGATCGACTTCGCCACTTCCTTCAACAGGGTGGTCTTGCCCGCCTTCGGCGGGGACACGATCATACCGCGCTGCCCCTTGCCGACAGGACTCATCAGATCCATGATGCGCATCGCCACGCTGGCTCCCGGCGTCTCCAATCTGATGCGCTTATCCGGGAAGACCGGCGTCATATCCTCAAAACTGCGCCTTCTCGTGGCTAACTCGGGCGGAAAACCATTGACTTTCTTCAGATATAACAGCGCGCTGAACTTCTCGTTCATCGTCTTCACGCGCGTATTTCCTTCTATGATATCCCCCGTCTTTAACCCGAAACGGCGTATCTGGCTCGGCGCCACATACACGTCATTTTCGCCGGGCAGGAAGTTCTCGCTCCTGATAAACCCAAAACCATCCGGCATGACCTCCAGGATCCCCCTCGCTGTGAGGCCGCTGTCCAGCTCTGACGGAAACTTCTCGTCAGACTGCCTGTTCTCTGTTCCTTCCGGCACCGGGCGCTGTTCCCTGACCGGAGCCGGGCGCTCCGCGCCGTCCCCGTTCTGCGCCCTCGCCGGCTTCTCCCTGCGCTCATACCGGTTCGCCCTCTCACCGGAATTGTTGGACGATGTCACAAATGACGGCTCCCTCATGCCGCGGAGCACAGGCTTGGGCTCAACGTCCTTCCCCGCCTCCTTGTCCTTCTCGTCCTCCTGCAGCATCTGTTCGATCAGTTCTGCCTTTTTCAATCCGCTTATGCGTTTCATTCCACGTGCCTTCGCTATTTCCCTCAGCTCGGCAAGTGCCAGTGATTCGTATTTCTCCCTCATAAAATGTACCAGTTTCCACCTTTCTAAAATATTATTAAATATGAAATAATGTTTTCACTGTCAGTCCGCTGCAATCTGTACAGAGCTGTGCCCAATGCGCGAAAACGGATCCGCACATACATTTGTGGACAACCACAACAAAGGCAAAGAACGCTCCCTTTGCGTCGCTGATCCACATCCTGCTGCAGTGCAGGTATCGCATACCTGAAGTTTTTTATTACTTAATTTGGAATACATTTTGAAATGTTATAAAATAATCAGATGTAACCACAGACTATATCTGTCTAGTGTACCACACATTCTCATGTACCATCCGGCATATGACAGCATTGCACTATTACGTATTTAGGAACCATTCTGAACAGTTCCCTACTGATTTTTTATATTATACCGCACTTTTGGCAAAATAGGAAGAAGAATTTATTGCGATTTGCAAAGATTTATTATACATTATAGTAAGCAAGGATTTCAAATTGATTCAATAAAGGAGATTTTACATATGGCAATTCAAAAGACAATTCAAGAACAAGCGTTATCTCTTCACAGGGAATGGAACGGAAAGCTCGAGACCGTGTCCAAGACACCTGTCAGATCCAGGGAGGCACTGTCACTCGCCTACACCCCCGGTGTGGCAGAACCATGCAAGGTGATCGCAGAAGACCGGGAAGCAGCCTACCAGTACACCATGAAAGCAAACACGGTGGCTGTCGTATCCGACGGAAGCGCGGTCCTCGGCCTCGGCAATATCGGTCCCTACGCCGCGATGCCGGTCATGGAGGGGAAAGCTGTTCTCTTCAAGGAATTCGGCGGCGTGAACGCTGTCCCTATCTGTCTGGACACCCAGGATACCGAGGAGATCATCAAGGCCGTCACATGGCTCGCGCCAGCCTACGGCGGCATCAACCTCGAGGATATCAGCGCGCCGCGGTGCTTCGAGATCGAGGAGCGCTTAAAAGAACTCCTGGATATCCCTGTATTTCACGATGACCAGCATGGAACCGCGATCGTCGTGCTCGCCGGCATCATCAACGCACTCAAGGTGGTGGGCAAACAGAAAGAAAACTGTAAAGTCGTCGTAAACGGTGCCGGGAGCGCAGGTGTCGCCATCACGAAGCTCCTGCTGACATACGGTTTCACAAATGTGATCATGTGCGACAAAGTCGGCATCGTGTCAACTTCCACTGAAGGCCTCAACTGGATGCAGGAGAGGATGGCAAAGATCACCAATCCGAACCGCGAGACCGGAACGCTCGCTGACGCCCTGAAAGGCGCGGATATCTTTGTCGGTGTGTCAGCGCCAAATATCGTGACTCCTGAAATGGTCCAGTCCATGGCGCCGGATTCGATCCTCTTTGCGATGGCGAACCCCACACCGGAAATCATGCCCGATGCAGCCAAAGCTGCAGGCGCGCGCATTGTCGGCACTGGCAGGAGCGATTTTCCGAACCAGGTCAACAATGTCGTCGCCTTTCCGGGCATCTTCAAGGGAGCCCTCGAAGGGCGCGCCACACAGATCACGGAAGAAATGAAACTCGCTGCCGCCAATGCGATCGCAGGACTTGTGCCCGACGAGGAGCTCAATGAGGACAATATTATGCCGGAAGCCTTTGACCCAAAGGTCGCAGAGCTTGTCGCGGAGGCTGTCAAGTCTCACATCAGACCGAAAATACGGTAAAAAAGGAATCGACGATGCTGCTCTGGAATGACAAGCCCTACCACTCTCTCGACTATGAACTCAAACGGATCTATGGCGAAAAAATATATAAGATCGCCCTCGATGCCGGCATGACCTGCCCGAACCGCGACGGGACATGCGGCACCCGGGGCTGCATCTTCTGCAGCGCGGGAGGGAGCGGCGAATTTGCTGCCAGGAAGACTTCCGCCAAGACCTCTATCGCCGCACAGCTTGAACAGGGCAGGCAGTACTTTGGCGGTAAGAATGTCGGTCGTCATTTTATCGCATACTTTCAGGCATACACCAACACCTATGCCCCCGCCGCCAGGCTTGAGGCACTCTACCGCGAGGCTCTCGACGAACCTGCCGTCGTCGGCATATCCATCGGCACCAGACCTGACTGCCTTGGCGGCGATGTGTTTGAGCTGCTCGACCAGTTAAACAAAGAATATCGCGACAAACAGATCTGGATCGAACTTGGTCTGCAGACCATTCACGAAGACACCGCCGCACTCATACGACGCGGATATCCGCTCACTGTATTCGAACAGGCTGTAACCCGGCTGAAGGAGATCTCTCTGCCGATAATAGCACATGTTATTATCGGACTGCCTGGCGAGGACAGAGCCATGATGCTTGAAACCTGCCGTTATCTTTCCGAAAGAGGGATCAGCGGAATCAAATTACAGCTGTTACACATTTTAAAAAACACAGATCTGGTCGAATTATACAGAAAGAAAACATTTGATATTCCTGACATGATGGAGTATATTGATATCATCATCTCCTGTCTTGAGATCCTGCCTCCCGGCATGGTGATACACCGTGTGACAGGCGACGGGCCTAAGAATCTGCTGCTCGCCCCACTGTGGAGCCTTGACAAGAGACGCGTCCTCAATACACTTCACCAGGAAATGCGGCGGCGCGGTACATGGCAGTCCAAAGCATACAAAAGCGGACTCTGACAGTACAGACAACAATCATGAAATCCAAAGGAGCGGTAATCCATGACACAAGATCCATTAACACTATACAAGTTAATCGTCCTATATATGTTAAACAAGGTGAATTTCAAGCTGTCCTACTCACAGATCAGCAGCTTTCTTCTCGAAAAGGAGTACACTTCATTCATGACACTGCAGGAAGTGATCTCCGACCTGCAGGAAACGGATCTGATCCGGACGGACGCTTCCATGAACCGTACCTTCTTCTCGATCACTGATGAGGGGCGCAATACGCTGTCCTATTTTGGAAACCGTATCGGAGATGCCATCATCGCCGACATTGATGCCTTCCTCTCAGAAAAACACCTCGAACTGAAAAACGAGGCATCCATCACTGCCAGATACTACAAAGCGACCTCCGGCGAATACGAGGCGGAGCTGGCTGCCCGCGAAAAGGATGTCGATCTGGTCAATATCAGGATCTCCGTCCCCGCGGAGGACATGGCAGAGACGATATGCGAGAGCTGGTACAGCAAAAACGAACAGATCTACAAATATTTAATGGAGACGCTCTTCTAGGCGTCTCCATCTGCTTCCTCCCGGATCCTCTTCATATGTTCCCTGATCTTTGCCTCATACCCGTTCCATGACGGCTCATAAAATTTTTTCCCTGTAAGCTCATATGGGAGATACTGCTGCTCCACATAATGATTTTTATAGTCGTGCGCGTACTTGTATCCCGTCCCGTGTCCCAGCTTTGCCGCGCCTTTGTAATGCGCGTCCTGCAAGTGCGAGGGGATCGGCAGATTCCCGCTTCTTCTGATCTCCTCACCCGCCGCGAAGATCGCATTGCACGCCGCGTTGCTCTTCGGCGCACACGCCACATAGGAGGCGGCCTGTGAGAGAATGATCTGCGCCTCGGGCATGCCGATGCGCTCCACCGCGAGCGATGCGCTCACAGCCACATTTAACGCCATCGGATCCGCATTTCCGACATCCTCCGCGGCACAGATCATGATGCGCCTGGCAATGAACGCGACCTGTTCGCCCGCATAGAGCATTTTTGCCAGATAATAGACTGCCGCATCCGGGTCCGATCCGCGCATACTCTTGATAAATGCCGATATCGTGTCGTAGTGGTTGTCCCCGGTCTTGTCGTACAGTACGCGCCGTTTCTGGATACACTCCTGCGCCACCTCGACTGTGATATGGATCTTTCCGTCCGCACTCCGGTCCGTCGTCATGATGCCCAGCTCTATGGCGTTCAGGGCATGCCGTGCATCACCGCCCGACAGATCCGCCAGAAATTCCAGCGCCACCTCGTCGATCTCGGCGTCATAGCTGCCCATCCCTTTCTCCGCGTCATACACGGCACGCTTTAGCAGCGCCTTGATGTCGTCCTTCTCCAGAGGCTTGAGCTCAAAGATCACAGAGCGCGAGATCAGCGCCCCGTTCACCTCGAAGTACGGGTTCTCCGTCGTCGCACCAATCAGTATGATCGTGCCGTCCTCCACAAAGGGAAGCAGATAGTCCTGCTGGCTCTTATTAAAGCGGTGGATCTCATCAATGAACAGGATCGTGCGCTTCGCATACATAGCAAGTGTTTCTTTTGCCTTTCCGATGACCTCCTCCATGTCCTTCTTGCCGGCGACCGTCGCATTGATCTGTGTAAACTCGGCACTCGTCGTGTTTGCGATCACCTTCGCCAGCGTCGTCTTGCCGGTTCCCGGCGGTCCATAAAAAATAACAGAGCTTATCTTATCTGCCTTGATCGCCCTGTACAAAAGCTTGTCCTTTCCGATGATATGGGACTGCCCCACGACCTCCTCCAGGGTAGCGGGACGGAGTCTCGCCGCCAGCGGGGACTCCTTTTCCTGTGTTGTACTTCGCATGTACTCAAATAAATCCATCTGACAATCTCCACTATTCTATCCATTCAATAACCAGTGTGATGATCCTGATTTCCGGACGATCATCACACCGGGCTATGTATCTCTCATGATTTATTCTGCGCCGCCACAAGACTCTCGCCGCCATACATCTTCCGTAGCTTCGGTTTCTCGATCTTGCCTGTCGGATTCCTCGGGATATCCGCAAAGATCACCTTGCGCGGTCTCTTGTACTTCGGAAGCTTCATGCAATAGGCATTGATCTCATCTTCCGTAGCGCACATCCCTTCTTTGATCTCAATAATAGCAGCCGTTATCTCTCCAAGACGCTTGTCCGGGATCCCGATCACGGCAACGTCCTTCACCTTGTCATTCGTGCGCAGGAAATCCTCGATCTGGACAGGATAGATATTCTCACCGCCGCTGATGACGACATCCTTTTTGCGGTCCACCAGGAAGATAAAGCCGTCCTCGTCCTCCTGTGCCATGTCTCCTGTAAACAGCCATCCATCGCGGAGCACTTCTTTTGTAGCCTGTTCATCGTTGTAGTAGCAGGTCATCACACCAGGTCCCTTGACAGCCAGCTCCCCGACCTCGCCGCGCGTCACCTGTTCCCCCTTCTCATCAACGATCTTTACCTGCCATCCATAGCCTGCTTTCCCGATCGCACCCACCTTGTAGATATTCTCGACCCCGAGGTGCACACAGCCCGGCCCGATCGACTCGCTGAGACCATAGTTCGTGTCATACTGATGATCTGGAAATACCTTTTTCCAACGCTGTATCAGGCTCTGCGGAACCGGCTGTGCGCCGATGTGCATCAATCGCCATTGGGAGAGTTCATAATCCTCAAGCCTGACATCGCCTCTGTCAATCGCATCAAGGATATCCTGTGCCCACGGCACCAACAGCCACACGATCGTGCACTTTTCCTTTGACACGGCATCGAGGATAAACTCCGGCTTCGTTCCCTTTAACAAAACTGCCTTACTGCCCTCCAGAAAGCTTCCGAACCAGTGCATCTTCGCACCGGTGTGATAGAGCGGCGGAATGCACAGGAACACATCCTGCTTCGTCTGTCCGTGGTGATTCTGCTCCACCTTGCACGAGTGCATCAGGCTCTCATGATTATGTAAGATCGCCTTGGGAAACCCCGTCGTGCCCGACGAGAAATAGATCGCGGCATCATCCATATCGGTCAGCGCGATCATCGGCGTCTGGCTGGAACAGTTCGCCGTGAGGCTGTTGTAGTCCTCCGCAAAGCTCGGGCAGTTATCCCCTGCAAAAAATAGCAGTCGGTTTTTGCTGATATTCTCCGCGATCTCCTCCACGCGCCCGATGAATTCCGGTCCAAAGACAAGCACATCGACCTCCGCCAGATTCAGGCAGTACTCGATCTCATCCGGCGCATAGCGGAAGTTGAGCGGAACTGCCAGCGCACCTGTTTTTAATATTCCGAAATAGATCGGGAGCCACTCGAGACAGTTCATCAGCAGGATCGCCACCTTGTCCCCCTTCTTAACGCCTCTCTGGATCAGCAGATTGGCGAAACGGTTCGCCTTCTCATTAAAGACGCTCCATGTGATCTCCCGGCGGTAGTGCGTCACCGGATTGGGCTCCATCAGCTCGTATTCCTTCCACGTCACGCGGCGCGTCTCCTTGATCTCCGGATTGATCTCCACGAGACAGATATCGTTTCCATATAATTTGCAGTTTCTCTCTAAAATGTCTGTGATTGGCATTGCGGTTACTCCTTTTAATAATTCTTTGCCTGCCACGCAGATCCTGTTCCCCATTGTTCCTGCACGGCGCATTTATAGATATTATGCCACTTTAAAGCATCAAAGTAAACCCGTTTTTCATTTTTTACCTGCTTATTTTTTCGATCACACAGCTATGCGTTTATCCGGTTCGTCCTTATCATAATTGCTCCCGACAAGCAGGATCTCTCCCGAATAATTTTCAAGCGCCTGTGTGTAGTGCCTGTTTTTTATCTGCTGTATCGCTGCTGTAACCGTCCTGTCATATTTTAACTCCACGACCAGCGCAGGCTTGTTCGTGTGCGGAAGCGGCAGAAACACAACATCCGCGAAACCTTTCCCTGTAGGAAATTCCCTGATGAGCCTGTAATCCTTTCTCGCACTATAGTATGCAAGCCCGATCGCACACCGGCCGATCGGCGAGATGAACTACACCAGATAGCTCGGCGAACTGCAGTCCGCAGTCGATTATGAACTATTTCCAGAAGATTTTGTAAATTTTGCAAAATAAATTGACGTATCCCCATTTTTTCACTATCATATTAATAGATAACCTTTCGGGATCCTGCCAGACTCCGGAAGTCTATTCAAAAACGGCTGCCACATACAAAATACA
>VSNO01000075.1 GCA_009774375.1 Lachnospiraceae bacterium | reverse complement strand
TGTTTAAGATATTATTGCATAATTTGCCAAAAAATGGAACAAAAAAGTATATGGTTTTCAACAAAACACTGTACTAGGATTCAGTTATAAAGAAATGCGGGCTTGGAACGTAGAAAAATTAGTATGATATTTTTATGAGACACTTTGTGTTTGGTCACGTCCAATGTCAGTTAGTTAAGAACTTTAAAAATGAAATAAACGGTTTGCATATAGTAATAAATTGTCATTCAGGAATGAATCTTGGGACAAACAGTAGATATATGAGGTTCATGTGAACCCTACCTTTCCCCAGTCAGAACCGACCCAATCTTCCATATTTTCATTGTATTATATATCTGTCCAAGATTAAATGCAACAACCTCAAAAAATGTTGCATTTAATCTTGGAAAAGTGCATTTACTATTAAATTATACCATACATTGAAATCCCTTGTGGGAATAGCAGAATACTATTCGCTAAAGGACAGTTTAACGAATAAAACATTTTGGTTTCCATAACAGGCACATCTTGGCTTGTTACGCCCGCATTTTTTGACAATTGTTTTAGCAAGTTTACCTAGAAGAAATATCCTACGCAATCTACATCAATTTTTCCATAGCTCCTAAAAATACCATTTCATTATGGCATCACATTTTTCTATAAATTCGTAATATTTCCAACAGTTCCTGGAAATTATCATACTTTTCTCTGCACTTGTCAATCGTATATCAAACATCATTGCAGAAAGCATATTAATTCTGGAATATGTCACAACCAAAAGTGTCGACTAATTTCAACCTTTATTACTGCAGCAGCAACGCCCGCAGCCTTTCCAACCCGTCTGCCAGGATTTCCAGGGACGTGGGGGTGGTCACGGAAATGCGGATTGTTTTTTCGGGTGTCCTGTTTCCGACAAAGAAGCGCTCCGCACCGTAGACTTCGACGCCTGCCTGTCTGGCACAGATCTCAAAGCTTTTTCCGGTAAAGTATTGCGGAAGCTGTACCAGACGGAGCGGTGACGTGGCTCCGCTTGGCAGGACATAGTCCTTCAGGATCTGATCGACGATCTGGTTTCGTTCCTTGATGCCCTTTTTGCGCTCTGCGAGGATCTGATCGGCGGCGCCGTCCTCGATCAGGGATGCCGATACGGTTGCGAGCAGCGGGGAGACACAGATGTTCATGGAGTACAGTGCTGTCACCAGTTTTTCGTGGAGACGCTCAGGAACGTGGACAAATGCGGTTCGCAGCCCTGGGGAGACTGTCTTTGAGAGACTTGATATATGGATGACCTGCTCTGGTGCGAAGGACGCGATCGGGGGCAGCGGTTCCTCCACGAGCAGGCTGTTGATGCCGTCCTCTATGACGAGCAGGTTTTCTTCTCGGGCGACGGCTGCGATCATTTTTCTCGTCTCGAGCGACATGGTGTGCGATGTCGGATTCTGGTAATCGGGTATGACATAAAGTCCCTTTATGTTTTCATTCTGCACCGCGTAGCGGATTCCTTCTGATGTCAGTTCGCGGTCGCGGCTTCTGACAGGCAGCAGTTGGATGCCAAACAGTTTTGCCGCTGTCTTGATGCCGGGATAGGTCATCGGTTCCGTTCCGATCTTGTCGCTGGTCTCAAAGCACGCGCCCAGGGCAGCTGTCAGTCCGTTTTGTCCTGCCGCTGCCAGCACGATGTGGTCTGTATCAGTGTAAAATGCTCCATGGCAGGACGATTCTGGGAGGGCTCTCTGCAGCCATGCCACGCCTGCCTTGCGCTGACGCAGTGTGCCTTCGGGAGATCCGTAGGAGAACAGGTTCAGCGCGTCCGGTGTTTTCATCAGACGTTCTGTATATTCTTTCACTTTCAGATTACTGGTGACAAAAGGGACGATCGCTCCCATCTCGATCATGCGGGAATCCTCTCTTCCGCACAGCAGTACGGGACTGGCAGCGGCGTCGGAGGAGACGTAGGTGCCGTTGCCTACCGACGCGGAAAGGAGGCCTTTCTGTCCGCACAGCCTGTAGACCTTGGATATGGTACTGGGATTCAGATCCAGAAAGTCAGCGAGTTCCCGCTGTGGCGGCAGTTTCGTGCCGGCTTTCAGCTTTCCGCTTTTGATATCGCGTTCCAGCAGTTCTGCCAGTGCTGTATATTTCGGACCGGTCAGGCTGCTCAGATCGGGTTTCCAGCTCATGGGATAATTGTCAAATGAATTTACGGGCATGGTTGCATCTCCTCCTGTCCGGGTTTTGATGATATTTTGAACGTTCTCTGGTTTATGATGCGATAAAATATACTGCGTACATTTGTTTGATATTTATCAGTATAGCCGTGCATCGCTTTTTTGTCAAGACGCACAGTTTTTCAAGCACGCTCGAAATCATTTTCCTGTAATATGGAAAATTGTATGCCATGCAATTTGCTTATTGTTTTCAATTGCGTGCCAGAATATAATGAAAAAAATCTGGAGAGAGAGGTGCATTGTTATGGGTATGGAAAATTTATTGTCCGATGGGATCAAGGCGACGCCGCCGTCGTTTGTCAGGGGGATCTTAAAAGCGGCCTCTGACCCGGACGTGATCTCTTTTGCGGGTGGGCTGCCGAATCCGGTCTCCTTCCCGCAGGAGGAGCTGCTGGTTTCTATGGAACGCATTGTGAAGACATACAAAAGTAAGGTATTCCAGTATTCGGTCACAGCCGGTCTGCCGGAGCTGAGGCAATACATAGCGGACCGGTATAACCGGATTTTTGGTCTGCATCTCGGGACTGAGAATGTTATCATCACCACTGGCTCCCAGCAGGCGCTGGATCTGATCGGGAAGGTTCTGCTCAACAGGGGAGATGGTATCATTGTCGAGAGACCGACGTATCTGGCAGCGATACAGGCGTTTTCACTGTATCAGCCGGTATTTTATCCGGTGGAGCTGACGGAGGAGGGCATGGATCCGGAGGGGCTTTGGACAGCGTTGCAGAATCCTGTGAAATTTATCTACGCGATCCCTGATTTTCAGAATCCGACTGGGCTTACGTACGCTGCTGAAAACAGGAGCCGCATATGCGAGATCTTAAGAGGCCGCGATGTCGTTTTGATCGAGGACGATCCGTATGGAGATCTGCGCTTTGACGGGGAGCGCCTGCCTTATATCGGCGCGGGAAAGCTGCCATACAGTATCCTGCTCGGAACGTTTTCAAAGACGGTCACGCCGGGGATGCGCACGGGCTTTATCATTTCGGAAAATATGGAATTATTGAAAAACATATCGATCGCAAAGGAGGCAGGCGACTTGCACACCAATGTCTTTTCGCAGTATCTAATCTGGGATTATCTGACCAACAATGACCTGGAGGCGCATATTGACAGGATCAGGGCACTGTACAAAAAGCAGGCGCAGGCGATGATGGACGCCATAGAGCGGTATTTTCCGCCCTCAGTGAGATACACGAAGCCGCATGGCGGCATGTTTCTGTGGGTGACGCTTCCGGAGGGTGTGAGTGCGATGGACTTATTTCCAAAGGCTTTGGAGAAGAAGGTCGCGTTTGTTCCGGGGGATCCATTTTATGCGCAGGGGGTTGCAGGGAAATCAGCAGATCTGATGTACGCACCCCGCGTGGATGCCCCAGTCGTCAACACGATGCGCCTGAACTTTACCAATGCGGACTGCGCGGCGATCGAGGAAGGGATCCGCCGGCTCGGGGATCTGCTGTACGGTCATCTTGTGGGTTGAATAAATGGTGTGCGGCGTGTATACTGAAAGTATGGAAGATCATGCAGGGAGGTGCGGTCATGGGCAGCAGGGTATTGGTTAACATAGGGGCACAACGTTTTGACAGATTAAGGGAACAGAAGGCTTTTTATATTGACAAGACATCTTTTATCAGGGAATGGTGGGAGAATGGTTCGACTGTGACACTGATTATGCGCCCGCGCAGGTTTGGCAAGACACTCAACATGAGTATGGTGGAGTGTTTTTTCTCAAACAGGTATGCAGGCAGGAGTGATCTGTTTGAAGGGCTCTCCATCTGGGAGGAGGCGTTTCCATACAGGCAGCTGCAGGGTACGTTTCCGGTGATTTTTTTGAGTTTTGCGAATATAAAGGCTGACGAATATGAGAAAATGGAATATATGATCACAGATGTGATCGCCAGTGTATATGCGCAGAACAGTTATCTGCTGGAAGGGGATTGTCTAAGCGAAAATGAGAAAACGTACTATAGGAGTATCAGGCCGGGAATCAGGGCGGAAGTGGCGGCAGGCGCGATTCATTCCATGGCAGGTTTTATGAAACGTTACCACAACAAGGAGGTGATCATTATTCTCGACGAATATGATACACCGATGCAGGAATCATGGCTTTCAGGCTACTGGGATAAGGCGGCGATCTTTTTTAGCAGCTTCTTTAATAGCACCTTCAAGACCAATCCATATCTTTATAAAGGACTGATCACTGGGATCACCCGTATTTCAAAAGAGAGTGTCTTTTCCGGACTGAACAATCTGGACGTGATCACGACGACATCGGATGAGTACGCGACATCGTTTGGCTTTACGGAGGAGGAGGTTTTTGTGGCGCTGGATGCCACAGGATACGGTGATGAGAAACAGGAGGTCAGGCGGTGGTACGATGGTTTTACGTTTGGGCGGCACACCGATATATACAATCCGTGGTCGATCGCGTCCTTTATCAAGAAAAATGGAGTGTATGATGCCTACTGGGTCAATACAAGCTCCAACGGACTTGTGAATTTCCTGCTCCAGAGCGGGAACGCAGAGATCAAGCAGGCGATGGAGGCGCTTTTGCGGGGCGAGAGTATTGAGGCAGAGATCGATGAACAGATCGTGTTCAGCCAGCTGGATGACAGCGTGAGTGCCGTGTGGAGTCTGCTGCTTGCGGCGGGATATCTGAAGGTGTCGGGGCTTAGGCGTGTCGGGGAGTTCAAAAAGAGGGTGTATGCACTGGCGCCCACGAATATGGAAGTGCGGAGCATGTTTGCGGATATGGTGAAAGGGTGGTTTGGCGGCAGGGCGCAGACATCGTACAATAACTTTATCAGGGCGCTGCTGATCAATGACGTGGATGCGATGAATGAGTTTATGAATAAGATCGCACTGTACAGTTTTTCCAGCTTTGACATTGCGAAGGGCGTTTCGGACGACGACGCGCCGGAACGGTTTTATCACGGGTTTGTGCTTGGGCTGATGGTGGAGCTTGCCGGCAGGTTTCAGATCACGTCGAACAGGGAGAGCGGTTTCGGGCGCTACGATGTGGTGCTGGAGCCGGTTGACCCGGCGCGGGATTGTGCCTATATCATAGAGTTTAAAGTACACAAGCCTCTGCGGGAGAAGAGTCTGGAAGAGACGGTTGCGAATGCGCTGACTCAGATCGACGAAAAGCAGTATGCGGCAGGGCTTACTGCAAAGGGAATCTCGCCGGAGCGGATCCGGAAATACGGGTTTGCATTCCGGGGGAAGGAGTGTCTGGTCGGTGCATAGAGGCATATCCGGCAAGACAGGTGAGGCGCGTCTGAATATGGGAGGATACAGGTGAAAAAAAGGACATTTTTCATAGGCATCTGCTGGATCGGCGTTTATCTGGGAGCATGTGGGAAGCAGACGGCGGAAGCGGGAAATGGCAGTGTCCGGCAGGCCGCAGTCGAAAGCGGGAGCACACTGGCGGATCAGGATAAAGACGGTCAGGAATACGAACGATCAGGTATGAGCAATGAAGCTGAGGCGGCAGGTGCACAGGAACATATTTCAGCGCAGGTGAATGAGGAAAGCGGCAAAACTGTCAAACGGAATGATCCGGAACTGGAAGAATGGAAACAGGCATATCTGCGTTATCTGGATACGCTTGAAGGCGCCGGGCAGTGTGCATACAGCCTGATCTATGTGGACGATGATGAGATTCCCGAGCTTGCGGTCGATTATGGGGTTGATGACGTGGGTGTGCGGGTGGACGGCGGGTGCAGGGCTGTTCTGACATTTCACGATCATGATGTGGAGGTGTGGGAGCCGCTGCGCAGCCGTTTTACGTATATCGAGCGGGGAAACCGGATCTGTATGGTATACGATGGCTGCGATGTAAATGAAGTGTTTCATTCGGAGGATGTATATATGATCCAGGATGGAAAATGGGTCTATGTGGGCGGCGGGCGGTACAGTGAGCGTGCGGATACTTCACCGCTTGCGATGTGGTTTCACGATGATGATCACGATTGGAAACTGGTCCGGGAGTACAGCTGGAATGAGCCTGATGAGGCGGTCAGCGGGACAGAATACATTGCGCGGCTGGAGGCGGTCTATCCGGAGGCACAGCGGACGGAGCCGCAGAATTACTATAGTCTGGACGATATTTGTTCGATCCTGGGTGAATGAAGTTTGAGGGATGAAAGGGCGGTATAGTCATGGAAAAAATATTGTATGTAACGGATCTGGACGGTACATTGCTGAATCAAAAGGATCGGATCAACGAAAAAAGCCTCGAAATCATCAACGGGCTGGTGGAAGAAGGGATGCTGTTTACGTATGCGACTGCAAGGTCGCTGGTATCCGCGTCCGTGGTGACAGAGGGTCTGACGACAAAGATACCGGTCATAGCGTATAACGGTGCGTTTATCTTTCAGCCGGATACGGGGGAGATCCTGTCAAGGGAGGATTTTGGCCGGGATGAGCGGGCGCATGCGGCAGAGGTGATCCGTGCAAACGGGGTCTGGCCTCTGGTCTACGCTTTTGTGGATGGCGTGGAAAGGGTGTCGTGGCTGTCCGGGCGGGAAAATGATGGCATCAGGCGGTATCTTAGCCTGCGGAAAGGCGACAGGCGTCTTCGCCCGGTGGAGGACGATGAAAAACTTTATCAGGGGGAGATCTTTTATTTTACGTGTATCGGGGAGAAGGAGGAGCTGTGGCCGGTTTATGATATATTGTCAAAAGATGAGCGGTACCGCTGTACGATCCAGCAGGAGTTATACCGGCCGGAATATTTTTGCGAGGTCATGCCGGTCGGGGCGACAAAGGCGAACGCGATCCGAAAGCTCAAGAAGATCTGGAACTGCGACAGGGTGGTCTCATTCGGGGACGCAGTCAATGATATCCCGATGTTTGAGATCTCTGACGAGTGTTACGCGGTGGAGAATGCGGTAGAGAAATTGAAGGCCGCCGCCACCGGGATCATTGACAGCAACGAAAACGACGGTGTTGCGCGCTGGCTGAAAGAACACTATAACAGATAAAAATCCATTTGTGAGGTTCTGCATGGATTTTTACCTGTTACTGGGCACGGAGTGAACCGTAACGGATAAAACGCGTTGTATCTGCATATGCTGAAAATGAGGTTGCATTTTACATGAAATTCGTGTAGAATGTAACTAGAGAAGCTGTGTATCAGCGGTGGGTTGACACCTAAAATCTGATATTTTTCCGGACATAGGTGCCGGAGGCTGGCAGGCAACGGAAAAACCTGTTATTTTCCGGACATGGGTGCCGGAGGTTGGCAGACAACGGAAAAATCAACCATGAGAAGGGAATGTCAGGTGCTGCGGCATGGGCATTCCCTTTTCGAATGAAATTCGCTAAAGCGGCGAGTAGTGGAGGCGGACATCTGCTGCTCGATAGCACATACAGAGGATATTGTTATGGACAAAAGAAGGGCAATTCAGATCATGACAAAGGCGGCTGCGCTGTATCAAAAGGAGCTGGAAGACCAGAAACTTCTATTTCTTTATGGAATACCGGTCGTGGTCAGGAAGCAGCTACAGGCGGGGGAAAGCAGGTTGTATACAGTAAAAGGTTATGAGGCTGTTTTTCATCGTCATAATTTCCTGCATCTGACAGGTGTAAAGGTAAATAACTATGAAATTGGATCTGCAATTCACTTTTATGAAAAATGTCTTGCAAACCGACTGACGGAAAATGATTTCAGCTTTGCAGCGGACGGTTCCACGATACAAAAATTTAACATACTGGAAAACATGATGCAGATCAAGCGGAATGTAACAATGATCGGAGAGTTTACGGACAGGGGACCGAAACTGTATACAGAGAAGGTAGCAGGCGGTGTGTGCGGCTGTATTGGTTTTGTGAAGGATCGGAATACAGGGCTGAACGTACCAAACACACTTCTTAAAAAGGATATCAGGGATGTCATATCGTCCCCGGTACAAAAGGTTTATGCTGTGTTTTCCAAAAGCTATATGGCAGAAAAATATTCAATACTGGAAAAAATAGATAGGAGTATTGATATAAGCAGATATCTCTTTCAGAGGAAATTGAAAGGATACTGGAGAGGGGAGATATGTGAGGTATGATATGAGAAAAATACTCGTTACAGGCGGAACAGTGTTTGTGAGCCGATATGTCTCGGAATATTTTGCAGATAAAGGTGATGCGGTTTATGTGCTGAACCGGAATCATCGCCCGCAGCCCCGGGGCTGTACTTTGATCGAAGCGGACAGGCATCAGCTTGGAGATCGGTTGAGGCAGTATGTGTTCGATGCAGTGCTCGATGTCACTGCCTACACCGGGGAGGATGTGTCGGATCTGCTCGATGCGCTGGGGGATGCGGGGGAACGTTTTGGGGAATATATACTGATCAGTTCCAGCGCTGTCTATCCCGAGACAGCGCCGCAGCCGTTTACAGAGAATACGCGGACTGGTGTGAATCAATACTGGGGAGCCTACGGGACAGACAAGATCGAGGCGGAAACAGAATTGCTGAGGAGAGTTCCCGGCGCGTACATACTCCGGCCGCCATATCTCTACGGACCAATGGACAATGTGTACCGCGAGGCGTTCGTGTTTGAGTGTGCAGACCAGAACCGCAGATTTTATCTGCCGGGGAAGGGCGGGATGAAACTGCAGTTCTTCCATGTCCGGGATCTGTGCAGATGCATCGAGGCGATATTGGACAGGCACCCAGCGGAGCATGTCTATAATGTCGGAAATGAGGAGTGCATCACGGTGCGGGAGTGGGTGGAGCAGTGTTACCGCGCGGCAGGGCATACGGCCGACTGCGTGGAAGTGTATCAGGATATCAACCAGAGGGAATATTTCAGTTTTTCTGACTATGAGTATCACCTGGATGTGTCACGACAAAAGGAGCTGATCGCAGATACAGTTCCACTGGATGAGGGGCTGCGGGAATCGTATCTCTGGTATCGTGGACACAGGGATGAAGTGAGGCGCAAAGGGTATATTGAATATATCGATGTTCATTTCTGATTTCCCGTTGAACCGCTCCCAAACCACCAGTTGTTTTACAATGGACGTCTGGCGGGATATGATAAAGGTATCAATATCAAAGGAGGGATTTCATATGGTACAACAGATCGGTGAAAATATCAGCAGATTCCGGCAGAACCAGAACATGACACAGGAGGAGTTTGCGTCGAGGCTTGGCGTGACACCGCAGGCGGTCTCGAAGTGGGAGAGGGGGACAAGCCTTCCCGATATCGCGCTGCTCTCCGGCATCTGTGCGCTGCTCAGGGTTCGGGCAGATGCCCTGCTGGGGATCGAGATCCAGCCGATCAGCGAGAGCGGGGATATGCAGGAGGAGAAGAAGGTCCGGCAGAATCTGATCGCAGAGCCGCTGCGCATCGAGGTGGGACTCGGTCTGGTTCCCTGCATTGCGGAGGGGATCAGAACAGACTATGTCGATCGATGCCGCAGTCGGCTTGCCGCTGAGACGGGCATGCTGCTGCCGGTCATCAGGATCATGGATATGGAAGGATTAAAAGAGAATGAGGTCCGCATTTTATCCTATGATCAGATACTGCTCCAGAGAGAATTTACAGAAATGCAGTCAGAGACAGAGCAACAGCGGTACTGCTCGATCATTGATGACGCCGTCAGGCTGTGCAGGGAGGATTATGGCAGGATCCTGAACAAGCAGCTTGTAAAATGCCTGCTCGACAACCTGCAGGAGCAGTATCCGGGTGTGCTGTATGGTCTCGTGCCCGGCAGGACCAGCTATTACAGGGTCATGGAGCATTTGCGGAATGTGATCAGGGAAAGGGGCAGTATCCGCGACCTGATACACATCATGGAGGAGATGGAAGCGGACGTTTCCGTTTAAGGATCGGGTATGGAGACAGGTGGTTTCACACTGTTTCCATACCTTTTTTGATGCGACGTTTTTCTTTACAAGGAGAGTGCGAAACATTATAATATTAGTATCAGGAACAAAGGAGGAAATTCATGAAAGATGTGCGGATACTGGAGATCAGGCAGAGCGTTTTTGCGGACAATGACAGGCAGGCGGAGGCGCTGCGGGCGGAATTAAGGGAAAAAGGCGTGTTTCTTTTGAACCTCATGTCCTCTCCGGGAGCGGGCAAGACCACGACGCTAATGCGCACGATCGAAGCGCTTGGGGAGGTATTCCGGATCGGCGTCATGGAGGCGGACATTGATTCCGATGTGGACGCGAGGACGATCTCGCAGTCGGGAGCAAAGGTGATCCAGCTCCACACGGGAGGCATGTGCCATCTGGACGCCGCGATGACAAGGCAGGGGCTCGAAGGGCTGGAAACGGGGGACGTGGAGCTGGCGATCCTGGAAAATGTGGGGAATCTGGTATGTCCCGCAGAGTTTGACACCGGCGCGTCGAGGAATGCCATGATCCTGTCCGTGCCCGAGGGGGACGATAAGCCGCTGAAATATCCGCTGATGTTCTCGGTCTGCGACGTGGTGCTGATCAACAAGATTGACGTCCTGCCTTATTTTGACTTTGATCTGGAGAAGTGCAGGGAGTATATCCGTATGCGGAATCCGGACGCCAGGATCATTCCCATCTGCGCGAAGACAGGTGAGGGGATCGATGCGTGGGCAGACTGGCTCCGGGCAGAAATCAGGTCATGGCGGGGATCAATGCAATAAGAGAAAGAAATGAGGGAAAACATGGAGAGAAAATTAGACAGGGAGCTTTATCCGGAGTATGTGTATCCGGAGCACAAGGCGAGCGATAACGGACCGCCGCGGGAGAGTATCTTAAAACTGGGGAAGATGATCACGGACAGGATCCCCCAGAAGCTGGGGCTGAAGAAGATCACCAAGGACGATCCGGAATACTGGGGACTGGCGGGGGTGCTCACCGACGAGGAGGCGGAGATTGCCCTGAAACTGGGCGTGCGCAAGCCCAAAACCCTGCCGGAGATCGCTAGGCTCACAGGCATATCGGAGGCTGAGCTCGAGCCGAAACTTCAGAGGATGTCCGTGAAAGGCATTCTGGAATACAACTGGGAAAACCCTGCACATGAGAAGCAGTATCTTCTACCGATGTACGTGCCGGGCTCGGCGGAATTTTTTAACATGAACAGCAGGGTGATGGAGGAACACCCGGAGGTCACGCTGTTTTTCGAGCATATGTCAAGGCTGCCCCTCGAGCATGTGACGCCTTTTGTGGGCGAGGGCGGGAACGGCATCGGCATGCACGTGATTCCCGTGGAGAAGGCGATCGAGATGGAGAGCGAATCCATCGATCTGGAACATATATCCTACTGGCTGTCAAAATACGAGGGCAAGTACGCGGCGAGCCCCTGCTCCTGCCGCCGTTCCCGCCTGTATCACGATGAGGGCTGCGGGGATGATCCGGAGGGCTGGTGCGTGGCGGTGGGCGACATGGCGGACTATGTGGTGGAGACGCAGAAGGACGGATATTACATCACGAAGGAGGAGGCGCTGGAGATCTTCAGGCAGGCGGAGGACAACGGATTCGTCCATCAGATCACCAACATTGACGGCGCTAATAAGATCTTTGCCATCTGCAATTGCAATGTCAATGTGTGCTATGCGCTGCGCACTTCCCAGCTCTTCAACACGCCGAACATGTCGCGCTCGGCATATATCGCAAAAGTGGACAGGGAAAAATGCGTTGCCTGTGGCAAATGTGTGGAAGCCTGTCCGGCGGGCGCGGTGAAGCTGGGACAGAAGCTCTGCAAGAAGGACGGCAGTGAGGTGGAATATCCAAGGATGTCGCTCCCCACGGAACAGAAGTGGGGCGAGCATATGTGGACGCACAATTACCGGGATGTGAACCGGATCAACTGTTACGATACCGGAACGGCGCCCTGCAAGACTGCCTGTCCGGCACACATAGCGGTTCAGGGATACCTGAAGCTTGCGAAGGAAGGCCGTTATGAGGAGGCGCTGGCGCTGATCAAGAAGGATAACCCGTTGCCGGCGATCTGCGGGCGTATCTGCAACCGGCGGTGCGAGGACGCCTGCACCCGCGCCACGCTGGACGAGGCTGTCGCCATCGACGCCGTGAAGCGCTTTGTGGCGGAGCGGGATCTGAAAGCGGAGACGCGCTATATCCCGAAGCCCACGGTTCCCTCTTTAAAAGGAAGCTTTGACGAAAAGATCGCCATCATCGGCGCGGGGCCTGCGGGACTGTCGTGTGCTTACTTTCTGGCGGAGAAGGGCTATAAGCCTGTGATATTCGAGAAAAATGAGCGGCCGGGCGGTATGCTGACCTACGGCATTCCTTCCTACAAGCTGGAGAAGGATCTGATCGAGGCGGAGATCGATGTGATCAGGGCGATGGGTGTCGAGATCCGCTGCGGCGTTGAAGTCGGAAAGGATGTCACCATCGAGCAGCTGCGGGCGGAAGGCTATAAGGGATTTTATGTCGCGATCGGCTGTCAGGAGGGCAGAAGGCCCGGCGTTCCTGGGGAGGATGCGAAGAACGTCTACACGGCGGTCGAGTTCCTGAAAGAAGCGGGGGAAAAAGAAGGCTTTGACCTTGGCGGCGATGTGGTCGTGGTAGGCGGCGGCAATGTCGCCATCGATGCGGCAAGGATGAGCACCCGCTGCGGACAGGGAAAAGTGTCCATGTTCTGTCTGGAAAGCAGGGATGAGATGCCAGCCAGCCGGGAGGAGATCCTCGAAGCCACAGAGGAAAACATTTCCATCAACAACGGATGGGGACCGAAGGAGATCCTGACGGAGAATGGAAGGGCCGTGGGCGTGGTCTTCAAGAGATGTACGCAGGTGTACGACGCGTCTCACCGGTTTGCGCCGGTCTATGACGAGAAGGATACCATCACGGTTTCGTGTGCCAGCGTGATCTTCAGCGTGGGACAGGGGATCGCCTGGGGAGACCTCATCAAGGGCACGAAGGTGGCGCTTCGCCCGAACGGCGGAGCTATTGCCGACAAGCTCACGTATCAGACGGCGGAGCCGGATATCTTTGTGGGCGGCGATGTCTTTACCGGACCGAAATTTGCCATCGACGCCATCGCGGCGGGCAGGGAGGGTGCGGTTTCCCTGCACCGTTATGTGCATGAGCACTGCACCCTCACGATCGGAAGAAACCGCAGGGATTTCATAGAGCTTGACAAGGGTGATCTCTTCATCGCCAGCTACGACAACACGGACAGACAGCGGCCCGAGCGGGCGGAGGAAGAACAGCTTTGCTCTTTCAGGGATCTGTCCAACACGCTGACGGAGGAGCAGGTAAAAGCGGAGACCTCCCGATGCCTGGGCTGCGGCGCTTCCGTGGTGGATCCAAACAAGTGTATTGGTTGTGGCGTCTGCACGACTAAGTGTGTCTTTGACGCCATCTCGCTTCACAGGGAGCTGCCGGGCTGTTCTACCATGATCAAGTCGGAGGACAAGCTCAAATATGTGCTGCCGAACATGGTCAAACAGTCGCTCAAGATCAGGTTTGCAGGCAAAAAAGGTGAAGGAAATAAAGATCATGCATGAGCTTGGTGTCGTATTTCATATAATGGACAGTCTGGAAAAGGTGGCGGAGGAAAACGCGGTGACAGGCATTTCGAAGGTGGTTCTGGAGCTGGGCGAGGTGTCGACGGTGATCGAGGATTACCTGCAGAACTGCTGGAAGTGGGCGGCCCGGAAAAGGGCGCTCTTTGCGGAGGCGGAGCTGGTCGTGGAAAAGCTCCCCGCCGTCACTTGGTGCGACGATTGTGAAAAGACGTACCCGACGGTGGCGCACGGAAAGATCTGTCCCTACTGCGGCAGCCCGCACACATGGCTCCTGCAGGGAAACGAATTCAATATCAAGGAGATAGAAGTTTATTAGTACATGCGGGTAGGGGAGCAGGTCAGTCTCTATTCGCAGATAAGGAGGAACATATGTTTAATTTAAGCAGCGGTACGACAGGCTGGCAGCTTCTTGGCTGGGTGCTTGTCTTTGTGGGACTGGTCGTGATGAACGAGGTCGCAAGGCGCACTAGGCTGGGCGGCGGCATTTGCTTTTTTGTGATACCGGCGGGACTTACCATTTATTTCATCTCGATCTATGTGGGCGCGGCGAGGGGGGCGCAGTGGGCGCTGAACAACCAGACCTACGTGCACATGAATAGCTGGTTTCACTATGCAAAGCTGTATGCGGCGCTGGCGGGCTGTATCGGCTTTATGATCCTGAAATACCAGTGGGGAAAGCTGGGAAGGTCCCATGCCTTTAAGGTGTTCCCGTTCGTGATCGTGGCGATCAATATCCTGATCGCGGTCGTATCTGACTTTGAGTCCGTGATCAAGGGCGGCGATATCATGGGTGGCTGGTGGAAATCCTCCGAGGGCGTGTGGCTCTACGGCGGCTGGTGGAATATCCTGAACGGCGTTGCCGGTCTGATCAACATTGTCTGCATGACAGGCTGGTGGGGGATCTATTCCTCAAAGGACAGGAAGGACATGCTCTGGCCGGATATGACATGGTGTTATATCCTGGCGTATGATATCTGGAATTTCCAGTATACATATCTGAATCTGCCGACTCATTCGTGGTACTGCGGTTTCGCGCTCCTGCTGGCGCCCACGGTGGCAAATGCGCTCTGGAATAAGGGCGGCTGGATACAGAACCGTGCGAATACGCTGGCGATGTGGTGCATGTTTGCCCAGGTATTTCCACTGTTCCAGGACGGCAGCAGATTTACGACGGTCTCCTCCGTATATGGGGCAGGCGGTGCGGCAGCGGCGCTCGGGGATACCATGCCGGCTGTGGCAGATCCCACGGCTCAGGGGATCATCTCTGTGCTTTCCATCGCGGTGAATATCGTGATCTTTGCGGTGATCCTGCGGCGCGCAAAGCTCCAGAAGAAAAATCCGTACACCAGCGAGATCTTTACCGATCAGAAGGATTTCCAGACGGCGATGGCGCGTGCGGAATAGGGGGATCGATCTGATAGGTGTTCGACTTCCGATACTGCAGCGGTGTCATGCCAGTCTGCTGTTTAAATTGTTCGCTCAGATTTCCGGTATGGAGATAGCCTGTTTCCAGGGCGATCTCCGTAACGGATTTTTTTGTGTTGAGCAGCAGGTCCTGCGCGTGGCGTATGCGGATCCGGGTCAGGTATTCGGAGTAGGGGATCCCAAGCTGTGCGTGGAACAGTCTGGAAAAGTGCGAGGCGGAGTACCCGGACTGCAGCGCAACTGTCTCCAGCGAGGGATTTTCCTGATAATGCTGCTCCATGTAATAGACTGCGTCGATGATGGGCGGGGTGAGCGGTGTCTTGTGAATGACCGGCGCGGTGCTCTGATGTTTTTCGTCCGCTTTGCTGTCTCCGGCGGGAAGCCGGTTTTCCAGCACGGCGAGCAGCAGGTCGCAGAGCCTGCACTGAAGGCGGAAATCTTTGTGGGGAGATTCCGACACAAAGATCTCGTGCATCTCCTGGAAATAGAGCAGGATCCGGCTTTCCACCGACGGCGGAAAGAGATTGTACAGCTGCGAGTAGATCTCTTCCAGGATATTTTGCCCAAAGGCATCCGTGAGCGGCCTGACGAACGCCGGCTTGAATTTGACAAGATACGTGTTGTAGGGCGCATTGGAGAGCGGGACTGTCCGGTGATAGAGAAAAGGCGGCATCGTTCCGACTGAGCCCGCGCCTGTGGTGTAGGAGCAGCCGGGCGTGATCGTCAGCCTGTCGCCGGAGATCAGGTAGCCGATCTCGTAGTGATCGCTGGCGGCCTGCAGTGTGGGCATCGCGTAATCGGAATCCAGCGAGCGTTTTGAGATGTGGAAGCTGGTGTCGGCAGGAAGGGGAAATGGCATGAGAAAAACCTCCTTTTTTGACAGTATAGCATGAAAATATAAAAATGAAAAGCACTTACACAATAGATTGAAAGAAAATTATAGTTTCTTGTTATATACTGGATATATCATCATACATATCATGAGGGGGTGCTTTCTGTTGAGGAGAAATGTTTTTCTGGGGAATATGCTTCGCTACGGGTACATGCCGGTCATCGGGATCCTGCTCACCAGTCTGTTGAATTTCGCGGTGGTGAGGGGAAATGAGGTGATCAGCGCGGTGATCGACCGGATGCTTGCCGGGGAGAGGGTCGTATTCGGCAGTTTTCTTGCGGAGTTTGCCCTGCTGACGATCCTGGGATCTGCCGCTGCGTTTGCTGCGTCTGCGGTCAGCGGGAAGTACAGCGTGCTGGTAGCGGCGCGTTACCGCTGTCAGGTGGTGCAGAAGCTCTACCGGATGGAGTACCGCTATTTTGACGGGCACAGTACCGCTTCAGTCATCAATAAGGTCAATGCGGATCTGAACGAGGCGGAGCGTTTTCTGAACGAGACGTTTGTGATGCTTGCGGCAGATGCGGCTGCGGTCGTCATTTATGCGGATTATGTGAGGAGACTCCATGCAGGGCTTTTCATGCTGGTTCTGCTGTGCTATCCGCTCGTCCTCTGGATCGCCAATAAGCTTGTTCAGAAGATTTACAGCCTGACGATGACATACCGTGAAAAGTCCGATGCGATCACCGGCATCGCACAGGATGTACTCAACGGCATACTGGTGGTGCGAAGCTTTGGCCTGGAGGATCATTTTCAGGGTAAAATGCATGCGGCAGCGCTGGATCTGGTGGACAATGAGGAGAAGCGCGCCAGGGTGTCGAATACGGCAATGCTGATCAGGAAGCTGATCCAGTGGATCCCGAACATTGTATGCGCAGTGTACGCGGTGGCGCTTGTTATGCAGGGAAAACTGACCGTTGGCGGGCTTATGGCATTTATCCTCGTGCTGGGCAGGCTGGTCGAAGCCTTTATGGGACTGCCGTTTAACATGGTAGATGCCGCCGGGAGCATCGTGAGCATACGGCGCGTGGAGGAGGTCCTGCAGGCAGAGGAGGAAGCTTCCGGGGACAGCAGTACGCCGTCAGGTGGAGATATCGTACTTGCCTTTGACGATCTGACTTTTGGCTACAGCGATGCGCAGACTGTCCTCGAGAATGTGCAGTTTGAGGTGCGGAAAGGGGAGAAGGTGGCATTTGTGGGTGAGTCGGGCGGTGGGAAGAGTACCATCTTCCGCCTGTTGTGTGGATTTTACAGGCCGCAGAAGGGGGTGTACCGGTTATATGGAAGAGATTTTGCAGACTGGGACAGGGAGAAGGCGCGGGAGCAGTTTGCCCTGGTATCGCAGAATGTGTTCCTGTTTCCCGTGTCCATAGAGGAGAATGTCCGATACGGGCGCTGGGACGCGACGCATGCGGAGATCGTGGAGGCATGCAGGGAGGCGGAGATCCATGATTTTATCGAAAGTCTTCCGATGAAGTACCAGACGGTGGTGGGAGAGCGTGGGGCGATGCTCTCCGGCGGGCAGCGGCAGCGCATCGCCATCGCGCGGGCGATCCTGAAGGATGCGCCGATCCTGCTGCTGGATGAGCCGACATCCGCTATCGACGAGGGGACGGAGGCGGAGATCCAGCGGGCGATCGCCAGGGTGAGCGAGGGGAGGACCTGTCTCACGATCGCGCACCGCCTGTCGACGATCCAGGATGCAGAGTGGATCTTTGAGATGAAAGAGAAGCATATTGAGGAGGTGGGGACGTATGACCAGTACATGGAAACTATTCTGTAGAACCATGCGTGTGATGGGAAAACGCCGCTTTTTATACTATGGCGCCATTCTCGGCATGAGTGCCGGCATGGCGATGTTTTCAGTGCTGGGATCCCTTCTGATGAAGAGCGTGGTGGACATTTCCCAGTCGCGGGATTACAGCAGTCTCGGTGTTACGGTCTCCTGGATCGTGTCGGCGGGCATCGTGTCGCTGCTCGTGTACCGCAGGGCGGCAGTGGTCTACAATGTGGAGGCAAAGCGCGTGTACGGAGTCCTGTATGAGCGGATACTGAATCTGGAGATGGATCTGCCATACGCGTATTATGAAAAGCACCACAGCGGGGAGATCATGTCGAAGGTGTCCTACGACCTGGGAAGAATGGGGGATATCTATGGCTCGCGGTTCCGGCGGATGATCATGCCGTTTCTGGAGGTCGTCGTATATCTGATCCCGATGATGATCCTCAGCCCGCATCTCACGCTGTGCCTTGCGGGGGTCAATGGGGCGATGATGCTCTTCAATATGGTTCTGGCAGAGCCGCTCCGGCAGGTCAGCCGCGAGCTGGCAGGGCTCAACAGCAGTATGACGCGGAAGCTGTCTGACATTCTGCAGGGAATGGAGCAGGTGCGCATGTTTGTGCATGGCAGGGAGACTGTCGGGGAATACATACAGCTCAGCCAGCGCTATGCCGGAAAGTCTGACAGGCGGATCCTGCTGACATCGGGTCTGGAGAGCGCAAACAGAGGATTTGACCTGCTCTGCTCCCTGATATTTCTGGTGCTGGGGGTATATTTTGTTCAGAGGGGATACACGACGCTCGGCGCGCTGGCGGCGATCTATACTCTATATGGAAGCTTTTCCTCCCAGTTTCTGCAGATGAACCGCTACATGCCGGAGCTGGCGGCGTATCTTGCGTATGCGCAGAATATATTTGACTTGCTTGAAGAGAAGCGGGAACCGGAGAGCTGGTATGGATCGGAGGAGATCTGCGGCGTGGACGGGTGTGCTGACGACACAAGGGCGGTTTCGATGGACAAGGTTGGATTTTCGTATGGAGAGAACAGGGTACTCGAAGATTATTCCCTTGCGGTGCGGCGCGGCGAGTGCGTGGCGCTCACAGGAGCCTCCGGCTGTGGGAAGTCCACAGTGTCAAAGCTTCTGCTGGGACTCTATCCGATAGAGAGAGGGGCGGTCAGCGTTATGGGAAAGTCTGTCGAACAGATGACAAACAGACGCTTGAGGGAGCTGTTTGCCTATGTGCCCCAGGAGCCCTATTTATTTGAGGGGACGATCCTGGAAAATATCCGCATGGGGAATCTGGATGCGGAAAAACTGGATATTGTGAGGGCTGCAAAGGCTGCAAACGCCCATACATTTATATTGAACCTGGAAAATGGTTATGACACGCAGGTGGGCGAGCGCGGGAACCGGCTCTCTGGCGGACAGCGTCAGCGCATTGCCATCGCGCGGGCGATCCTGAAGGATGCGCCAGTCCTGCTGATGGACGAGGCGACCTCGGCGCTGGACAGCGAGTCAGAGCGGCTGGTCAATGATGCCGTGCGCAGGCTGCACGGGCACAGAACGATTCTCATGATCGCCCATCGCACCTCCACGATCCAGATGGCAGACAGGGTCTGCAGCTTTGATCAGTCTGCGTGTTCTCCCTCGATCAGATAGTCGCAGGTGACTCCGAATATGTGTGCCAGTGCCCTGATCTCGATATCCGTCACATACCGCTTGTTTGTCTCTATGCGGGTGATGACGTTCTTGTCCATGTCATAGCCCGCAAGCTGTAGCTCGCGCGACAGGTCGCGCTGGGAGAGATAGTGTTCCTTTCGCAGTGCGATCAGGCGCTTGCTGATCAGATTTTTTTCGCCGGTGGTGGTTTTGGGTTTCGGCATGATCTTACCTTCTTTCTGTCATTTTTCACGCAAAGAACGCGTATCATTTTTACAACTTAGTATGTTAAATTTTAATGGATAAATTCGCCATAAAAGGTTGTAAAAATGGGACAAACAGAATTATCTTGTAAAATCATTCAGAAAGCTTTGGATGTTCATATTAGAGAACAGTACGACGGGCAGGGGAAAGTGATTCCCCTGCCCGGATAGAGAAGACAGGTATGTTATGTCATTTCTTTGCCAGCTCGATGATCTTCTTCATGTCAGATATGAGCTCATTGGAGTAGTTGGCGGCTTCGTTGTAGATCTGCCGTGCCCTTCCATATTCACGGTTGTTGATGGCGTCGATGACATCCTCACCGTATGTATGGAATTTGCGGTGTTTGCTGCCCAGCTCCTCCCAGATGGGCAGGACGCCTGGGATATCCGGGGTGACAGCGTAGTAAAAGTGCCCGAACCCGCATTTGGAAGAATCCAGCTGCAGCGGGATGATAGTCTGGCTGTCAACGATCTTTCTGAGGTTTCCAAGCCATGTCTCATGCGAGGAGACCGCGGTGTTCATATACTGGATAAATTCACGGTTCTCCATGTGGTAAAAGGCATCTTTTGACATGTGCCCCATCTTCTTGACCGAGTCGTCCAGTGTCTTCTCGATATTGACAACGGGTT
>VSNO01000074.1 GCA_009774375.1 Lachnospiraceae bacterium | reverse complement strand
ATAATTTTTCTACGATATTTTGGAATAAACACTATATGATACGTGCAATTCCAACGAGTATGTTGTATACTTTGATTGTCCATTTTGGATACCTCCTATGTTTTGATATGACCTGCGAAACCAATATCATTGTAACATAGAAGGATTTTTTTACTCTAGGTAACGCTACGGCTTTGCCTCGGCCCCCATTTCAAATGGGGGATATAGATACGATTTCACATAATATATCTATACAGAATCCTGATTCCGGTCTGTCAATAACCTCTTCCAACAGCACAGATCAGTTCTTTTCTCACCCTCTTAATTCTGTTTGGGCAATACTCTGTATTCAGCTATTACAGACATTCTTTAACAAATAAACAGTGCATAAACATTCCCGTCAGAAACAGCATGGTAGCTCAAACGTTTCCTTTTTTGCATCTGCCAGCCTTTTAACTCCTTTCCCTCCCTGTTTGTTGATATCGGACTACATGAATACATAACCCAACCTACAGGTTCATCTGCATACCGCCTTCCTGCTCATCCTGCACCTGCTCCGCCTCCCTGCCCCCGGTATCATATTCACTGCGGGACGAATCTCATCATCTGCAATACGCCCGGCCAGCGCCTCGAGTGCGATGCTGTTCGTCTTGTTCTGCTGATAACTTTCAAATTCTCCCTTCGCTTCAGTCACTGTCTTGTCCATCTGCTCCTGAAATAACTCATTCAGAAACGGGAGGTCGCTGCTCAGTTTACGGCCTGCACATTTGAGCACATCCACAATCCACTCCCGGTCACTCTTGCTCAGTACACGCTTTTCGTCAAGCAGCTGCTTTACTTCAGCCGCCTGCTGGTTCCATTTCCGGGCGATGCCATCCTGTTGTTTATCCGCCATTTTCTCCTCACCTCCTTTCCACATTTTTCATGATTTTTTCTCCAAATCCTGCCCCAAACCGATTTTTACCCTGTGCACGCCTTTAGGCGGGCATTTGCATCTATAAAAACGGGCAAAAATTGGTTGGATTTATCGCCAATTTTCGCCCCAAGTCAGACTTGTTTGCCTTTAACCACGAAGATGTTGTGGTTTTTAGTGCCAAATCCTTCATTTTTCCACAAGTTGCATCTTTATTACCGCCTCTACATGATCCGTAAATCCAAACATATCGACCGGCCACGCCTCCCTTGCAATATACCCCTCTCTCGAAAACCAGCCCAGGTCTCTTCCAAGCGTCTCAGGATTGCAGGACACATAGATGATACACCCCGGTTTCAGGGATGCCGCCGCCTTCACAAACGCCTGTGTGCTCCCGCTCCGCGGAGGATCCATGACGACCACGTCAGCGCGCCCCCCTCTCTGCGACATAAGTGTCATATACTCTGTCGCATCTGCTGCGACGAAGCGGATATGCTCCAGATTGTTTCGTTTCGCATTTGCCTTCGCATCCTTCACTGCCTGCTCATTCAGTTCGATGCCGATGACACATTTTGCCTTTGCGTGCATACACATTCCGATCGTACCGATCCCACAATAGGCATCGATCACGGTCTCTGTGCCAGTCAGTCCGGCAGCCTGTATGGCCTTTTTGTATAAAACCTGTGTCTGCGCAGAATTGACCTGATAAAATGATCCCGGAGAGATGCGGAAGCGCAGCCCCATCAGCACATCCTCTATGAATCCCGGACCGTACAGGACCTTATTCCTCTCCCCGAGGACCATGGTCGTCTGCTTCTCGTTGATATTCTGCACGACCGTCGTGATCTCGGGATGAAGCTCGCACAGCTTTTCCACAAAATGGTTCTTGTGCGGAAACTGCACCTGCGCCGTCACCAGCACCACCATGATCTGTCTTGTGGAGGCCCCTTTCCTCACAAGGATATGGCGCATCAGCCCGCGCCCGGTATCCTCACTGTAAACCCACAGGTGAAAAGACCGGATCAGTTCCGTCACTGTCCGAATGATCGCCGACGCCTGCGCGTCCTCGATCAGACAGTCACTGACTGGTATGATCGTGTGGGTTCCCTCCGCGTAGGTTCCCGCTATGACCTCATCCTTTCCGTTATTCATTCTTCTGCCAAACACCGCATGCACCTTATTTCTATAGTGATACGGATAATACATTCCCACGATATCATTTATTTTGCCGCAATACTTTCCGATATTGTCGACGACCCATTTTTTCTTTTCCGCCAGCTCCTCCTCATAACTCTTTTCCCCGATATGGCAGGCCCCGCATTTCTTTACATAGGGACATCTTTCAACGATCTCTTTTTTTTCCATCTCTGCACCTCTTTTTCCCTGCTTGCTGCGCACCATGCACGGCAGCCTGTTCCCAATGATCTTCCCGCACTGCGCCTACCGCTCCCGCGAACGCCTCAGCGTTCTCTGCGCACCTGAAAAATATAGAACTTCAGATAATATGACTCATCCGCACTCCACAGGATCGGATGATCCGGCGACTGCGTCCTGTACTCCACCTGCCGCAGCCGGCAGCGCACACTCTTCGCCGCCTGCGCGATCGTCTGTGTAAACAGCTCATAGTCCATAAAATGCGAGCAGGAGCAGGTCGCCAGAAAGCCACCGTCCCTCACAAGCCTCATCCCCCGCATGTTGATCTCACGATAGCCTCTTATGGCATTTTTGACAGAGTTTCTCGACTTTGTAAAGGCCGGCGGATCAAGGATCACGACATCGTACTGTTCACCTGCCTCCTCCAGCTTTGGCAGCAGGTCAAACACGTCAGCGCACTGAAAGCGCACGATGTCCTGCAGGTCATTCAACACCGCATTTTTCACAGCCTGTCCGACGGCAAGCTCCGACGCATCGATGCCCAGCACACTTGCAGCCCCTGCGATCCCCGCATTCAGCGCAAAGGAACCTGTGTGCGTAAAACAGTCGAGCACCCTCGCCCCCCTGCACAGCTTCTGTATCGCGAGCCTGTTATATTTCTGATCGAGAAAAAATCCTGTTTTCTGTCCGTCCTTGACGTCTACTATATACCGGACACCGTTTTCCGTGATCTCCACATTCGTGTCAAACGCATCACCGATAAATCCCTTAAAGCGTTCCATGCCCTCCTGAAGCCGCACCTTCGCGTCACTTCTCTCGTACACGCCCCTGATCCGGATCCCATCGCCGGCAAGCACTTCCTTCAGGCATTCGACGATATCCAGTTTCAACCGGTCGATGCCAAGCGCCAGCGACTCGACCACCAGCACATCCGAAAATTTGTCGATCACGATGCCTGGCAGGAAATCCGCCTCGCCGAATACCACGCGGCAGCTCGACGTATCCACCGTCTTTTTGCGGTACTCCCATGCCTCGCGCACGCGCAGCTTCAGAAAATCCCTGTCGATCTGCTGCTCCCTGCCGCGCGTCATGACCCGGATCCGGATCCGGGAGTTTCGATTGATAAAACCGCGCCCCATCATATACCCGTCAAAATCATGCACTGCCACGATATCACCATCCGTGACAGCGCCCTCAACTGTGTCGATCTCATTGTCATAAATCCAAAGTCCGCCCGCTTTCAGACTTCTTCCCTCGCCTTTTTTCAGCGTCACTACCGCTTCACTCATAGAATCTGTCTCCTCATAGAAATGATCTCCTCCGGGTTCCGTGTGTCCAAAACGGCGGAACAGTCCCTTGAGACCATTCCGCCGCTTTCAATTTTCAAGCCCGATTATTTTGTATTGTATTTTCCGGCAAGGAACTTGACGATCGCAATGATCGACAGAAAACCAGAAAGATAACCGATCACCTGCTGCTCCTGCTCCGACGTTCCATCCAGTCTTGCATAGATCTTAACATAGCAGTTTCCAAGGAAAACTACCAGTACAACTGTGGATGCGAGCGAACCGATCACCGGAACGAACGGAAGAACGATCCACAGGATCCACCAGAATTTATAAAGAACTGCAGGAACTGAGACCGATCCAAACAGATGCACGCTGTCCTGGTGATCCGCCGCCGCGTCTGCCAGCGCATACTGCTGTGCGAACGGTATCCATGCCATCCACGCTTTATCATATCCCAATGCCTTAAGTGCCTTCATGTGTGCCAGTGACGACAATACATAAACTACCAGTGCAATGACTACGACTACAATGATGTAAGCTCCAAGCACCGCCATAAGTACCGCTAAATCGTTGTCCATATGAAACCCTCCTCATAATCATGAACAAATTTTAATAAACTACTATTGCGTTAGATCATCAATATGAGACTGCAGGCCGCATTTTTGACAGGTCTGTCCGCCCAAATTAAGTAACCTACGCACAATTGCTATGATATAACATTTTTCGCGCCCTGTCAACATATTTGCACATTGTTTCGACTTTTGGTCCCTAGATCGTGTCGTCCCCCTGTACGAGCACCATCGCCGAGATGCCCGCCACGGACACGGTCGTTTCCGCTGTTCCCACGGATACCGTGCCCGCCGTCCTGTCATTGACACAGATCTCCCACGTGCCCGCCGGCAGCGGCACATCGACCACGTCCGCATTTCCGTTGAAGATCACTGTGATCTTCTCCGCCGTGCCACCGTTTGCACTGTTTGCGATCGTGTAACCCACCACATTCGCATCCAGACCGCTCATGAAAGTCAGATTTCTCTGTATATCCGCCGTCTCCGCCATGCGGAGCGCTCCGTGCGCCCTGCGGAAGGCGATCAGTCCCCTGTAATATTCATAGGTATCCATCACCTTAGCTTTTTCTGACCACTTGATACTGTTCGTCGAATCCGGCGATATATAGCTGTTCTCATCAAAGCCGCCCTCCGCAGCCGCCGAGGGCTTGCTTCGAAGCATCTCCTCGCCCGCCTGGAGGAACGGTACGCCCTGCGAGGTGAGAATGATCGCGCTGCCGAGCCTGTTCATCCTGATCCTTGTCTCCTCACTGTCATCCGCGTTAGAAATGGCCAGCTTATCCCAGAATGTCAGGTTGTCATGACACGATACATAGTTGATGCTCTGTCCCGGCTGCGCTGCCCAGCTCCTGACGCCGTCGCCGGTCGGCACCTGCGGGTGCGGCGTCGCAGCGACTATGCCGAACCTGATGCGTTCCTCCATCCCGTCCTTCCCGCTGATAAATCCTTTATCCTGCGCCTCAAATACGCTTCCTTTGACCGCGTCCCTGATGTCGTCGCTGAATGCGCCAACCCTGTCGATCTGTGCCATATTGGCCTTCAGAGCCTGCTGCGAGGAAGGGATCGCGCAGTCCCCGCCAGTCCAGCCCTCGCCGTACACCATGATCGAGGGATCGATCCTGTCGAGCGCTGCACGCACCGCATTCATCGTCCCGATATCGTGCACTGCCATCAGGTCAAAACGGAAACCGTCAATGTGGTACTCCGTCGCCCAGTAGACAACAGAATCCACGATGTACTTGCGCATCATGGCATGGTCGGAAGCTGTCTCGTTTCCACAGGCGGACGCATTGGAATAGCTCCCGCCAACCTTTCTGTAGTAGTAATCCGGCACCGTTTTCTGAAAATATGAGTCCTGTATATTATATGTATGGTTGTACACCACATCCATGTTCACGCGGATCCCATTCCTGTGAAGCGCCTGTACCATCCGTTTCATCTCATTGATGCGCACCTCCCCGTGATAAGGATCCGTGCTGTAGGAGCCCTCCGGCACATTGTAGTTCTTCGGATCATAACCCCAGTTATACTGCGGTGTGCCGGGTCTGGTCTCATCCACCGTCGCATAGTCAAAACACGGAAGGATCTGCACATGTGTCACCCCCAGATCCCTGATGTGGTCGATCCCTGTCGCCAGCCCGTCCGCGTTGGTCGTACCGGTCTCGGTCAATCCCAGGAATTTTCCTGTGCTGCGGATCCCTGACGACGGATCCGCGGACAGATCCCTGATGTGAAGCTCATAGATCACCGCATCCGTAGGATTGACGAACGCGGGTCTCGTGTCGTTCTCAAAGCCCTCCGGATCAGTGGCTCTCAGATCCACGATCATGCCTCTGTTGCCGTTTACGCCGGTCGCCCTCGCATAGAGATCCACCGTCTCATTTGTCCTGTCCCCGTTTTTAACAGAATACGTGTAGTATACCCCGTTCAGATCCCCCTGCTTTTCACAGGACCAAACTCCCTTATCGCCCATTTTCATGGGAATCGTCTCGATCAGGTCATCGCCGTCACCCTGCTCGTACAGATTCAGCGACACCTCCGACGCCGCAGGCGCCCACACCTTAAAACCAGTCTTTTCCTCCGTGTAGACAGCTCCCAGATCATCCCCATCATACGCATAAGCATCATCAAACTGATCACACCCATGTCCATTCATTGATATATCATGTGCCTTTGTCAAATCCAACTCCTCCTCCCTTGCCGGCAGAATCATGCTGCCATCCTCGGTTCCCGCCGGTGCTGCAGCACATTTTGCAGGCTTGCGCTTCCATATATTTCAAAATCACATTTGATGGTTTCATTATATCGCCTTGTCTATAAAAATGCTATTGGAATTTTCGTAAAATTTCGAAAATATTTTTTAGTCAATATAGCGAAATCTCACGAAAAAAGCAGGATGTATCCATCGGTGTACATCCCACTTATCTTCATTCGTCAGTGACTATTTGATGACCACATCGCTCCATGAATCGGATGGAACAAGCGCCACATATGTCTTTCCTGTATTCAGCTCGATCTGTTCTCCTGTCTGTTTGTTGAGATAGATCGTGATCTCATTTTCCGCCGGTTTGATCCACGTCACCTCCATCGCCTTGCCGTTTGTGATGTAGTATGCATCGCGCCCGGAATCAATTGCATTGTAAATGAGATATCCGTTTTGATCAAGCTGTTTAAAGGTCGTATCCTGGATCAGCAGATTCTTGAACGTCAACTGCGCATTTCCATGCTGCGGATCTGTGTGCGCATTTCCATACTCATAATAATCATACGTACCTGTCGACTCATTGTACTGCAGCCTGGAACTGTTATGCGGGAACGGAAGCTCGATCTCCGTACAGTCGATCGCAGCACCCACTGCAGCCAGGTCAACCTCTGAGTCAGAGAAGTTGTAATGCTGTCCCTGATAATACTCATTATATTCTGTCGTATACTTTGAACTGCTGAATTTCTTGTCAAGATCCCCCTTGCAGATATACTCGGTAAATTCCCTTGACTTGCCATTGTTCACGCGGGCAAACCCGCCGCTGAAATTTGCAGAATACTTCTTTGCGATCCAATCATCAATGTAGAATGGCCCGCCGTCATGACAGAGCACTGCATTCCACTCCGCCGCAAGCATGATATTGGTCGGTCTCGTGCTCCGGATACTGCCGAACTGCTCGATCTTGCCCCAGTCCTTGACGATCGCCATGAAACGCGTGATCCTGCCGTTTGCCGTGCTGTTCATGATCTCATACACCACATCCGCCTCAGTGAGACCGTAGTGCGGAAGCGCTGTCTTCTCGTTGTCAACCATGACCGCGATCGGGCGCTGGTTCTTCAGGCTCTCATCGATCCACTCGTTCGTGATCTCGCTGCGGTACATGCCCTCGCGCGTCTCCTCCTCTGACACTGGCTCCGCAGAGGATTCCTCCACCGCAGGAATCTCCGGCACATCGTTATTGCTGCTGTCCGACCCTCCGCCTGTCAGATCTGCAAAGTCGATCTCTGTCGCAGGTTCTTTTGCCGCATCATCCTTATTGCCGCACGCTGTCATGGAAGCGGCCGCCATTGTGGCCACCAGCAGCAGGGCAAGTCCCTTATTTTTGATCGTTTTTCTTTTCATAATGTCTCCCTTTAGCACATCCTGTCCTTTTGTGCCACTGTACTTCTTCATTAGTTTTCCAAATTTCCTCATGTTTATGCACCGCCCTGTTACCGTGACGGCACAAACATCCTCAGGAGCTTCCTGCAGCTCCTTATCGTGCAAACGACGTCGAATCCTATGCCCATGCACGTTACCTCTACAGTTAACTCCGCCAGGCACCCTCGCGGCACATATGAAATCCGCCTTAGTGCTGCTGCATTCCTGCCCTGACACGGTTCAACGGCACATATTGCGCGAGACCCAAACTTCAACGCCACTTATAAAGGGCAGCTGCACAAACGCAGACCCTCGGTCGCTTATCACCCCCACTATAGCGGATTGTGGGTACAGGACACCGCTAACGCCCCGGCTGCACGATGCTATTATTATAACCTCATATTCCCCGATAAGTCAATGAAATTCATACTTTTTTAATCAAAACTGATAATACCGGTTCGTTTTACTTCTTTTTCTCCTGCGCGTCAGTATCTCATAGTACATCAGGACGGTGACAAGCTCCCGGATCCACGGCTCTTTCTCCCGCCACGGCGCCTGTTCTGTGAGCGCCCTGTCCATCGCGTCGCTTGCCGCCACATCCTGGTCCGGACCTCCCTGCACAGGATTTTCTGCCATGCCCTGCGCTGCCTCCTCATTTGTCCTGATGATCGCCACCACACTCTCCACCATCCGCTGGAGCGTCAGTTTGTCTGGATACTGGTCGTAGATAAAGCTCCCGTCATAATCCATCTTATCGACGACGCTGCCTATGGTGTTCTGATACTTTCTGGCGTATGTAGGATACATCTGCTGCAGGTACTCAAGGTCCTCCAGTATCCTGTCCTCCGGCACGACTCCGGGCTGCGCCCACTGACCGTAACCCTGATACCCCATATAAAATGGAAAAGTGCTATAATACTCCATATTTCGAGTCCTTCACTTTTTATGATTATCATATGCATTTTCATCAAAAAAGTGCAGCGTTACAACGCATGCAGACAAACATTGTCAAAGCCTTGACAATATCCGCAAATCAGCATAGAATAAGGAAAGAATTGTGAAACAGTATCTGAAAGGAAGTGCATACTATATAGAAGGGCGATGATATTTTGGAAAATGAAGTTTTCAACGAACCAGACTACGTCAAAGAGCTGATCAGACTGATCAGAAGCGGCACCGCCGGGGATGCACTCGCTGCAAAGCTGGACAATTACCATGACAATGATATCTCAAACGCGCTCGACGAGCTGACTGCAGGCGAGAGAAAGATCCTCTATCACACCCTCGGAGATGAGCGTGTCTCGGAGATCTTCGCCTATCTGGACGATCCCGGAAAATATCTCGGAGAGCTGGAACTGGAACGCGCTGCGGACATCATTGAGAACATGGATGCAGACGACGCCGTCGATGTGCTCGAGGAGATTGACGAGGAGACCCGAAAACAGCTGATCGAGCTCATCGACGAGGAGTCCAAGGAGGACATCAAGCTGATCTGTTCCTATGAGGAGGACGAGATCGGCAGCAAGATGACTACAAACTTCATAGAGATCGGCAAAAGCCTTACCATCAAGCAGGCGATGCGTTCCCTGATCGCACAGGCGGAGGAAAATGACAACATCTCCACACTGTTTGTGGAGGATGACGACGGCACTTTTTATGGCGCCATCGACCTGAAAGATCTGATCGTGGCAAGAAACTACATGGATCTGGAAAGCCTGATCACCCACTCCTTCCCCTATGTGCGGGATCATGAGACGATATCAGACTGCATCGAGCGCCTGAAAGATTACGCGGAGGACTCCATCCCGGTACTGAACGAGAGAAGTGAGCTGATCGGTGTCATCACTGCACAGGACATTGTCGAGGTCGTCGATGACGAGCTGGGTGACGACTACGCAAAACTCGCCGGCATGACCGAGGAGGCGGATCTCGAGGAATCCCTTGTGGAGAGTATCAAAAAGCGCCTCCCCTGGCTGATCGTGCTTCTGGGGCTCAGCATGTGCGTATCGACGGTGACAAGCCTGTTTGAGGGCGTGATCTCACAGCTTGCCATCATCGTCAGCTTCCAGTCCGTGATCCTCGGCATGTCGGGAAATGTGGGGACGCAATCCCTCGCCGTTACGATCCGGCTTCTGATGGACGAAAATCTTGAGACCCGGCAGAAGGTCAGCATGATCTTCCGGGAAATGCGGATCGGCTTTTCCAACGGACTGATCCTGGGCATATTATCCTCCGCACTGATCGGCGGTTATCTGTGCCTGCTCAAAGGCAAAGCGCCGCAGTATGCCTTTGCGATCTCTCTCTGCGCGGGGATAGCCCTTCTGATGGCCATGACGATATCGAGCATTGTAGGAACTTCCGTTCCAATGTTTTTCAAGAGGATAAACATCGATCCGGCAGTCGCGTCCGGCCCGCTGATCACAACTGTGAACGACCTGATCGGCGTGGTCACATACTATGGCGTCGCCTGGCTGCTGCTCATCAATTTCCTGCACCTGGGCTGAGAGATCACAGCTGCTAAGTTACAGGCATTTTTAACGCCCGCTGCACCGGTTTTCTCCCGGCGGTCCCCAATGACGATCGCGATTGATGCCCAAATGCATAAAAATCCATTATATACAAATACTAGCAATACAGTCAGGCTATTTATGAACTTGCTAACAAGTACTAGGAATGGAGGAAATATCGGTGAAAGCTACGGGAATAGTGCGTAGGATTGACGATTTAGGACGCGTTGTCATACCAAAAGAGATCAGAAGGACTTTGAGGATAAGGGAATCGGATCCGCTTGAGATCTTTACGGATCACGAGGGAGCCATCATTCTGAAAAAATACTCACCCATCGGTGAGCTTGGAAGCTTCGCAAAACAGTATGCGGAAAGTCTCTCGCAGGTATCAGGCCATCTGGCGCTGATCGCCGACAGGGATCAGATCATCGCAGCGGCAGGCAGCAACAGCAAGCAGGTGCTCGGAAAATCTGTCAGCAGGGCGCTGGAAGAGAAAATGAATTCGCGTGAGACCGTGTGCACTTCGCGCAGTGATAAAGATTATGTGTCCGTGACAGAAGATGAGTCCGAGGAGTATCAGCACGAGGTGATCATACCGATCATCACCCAGGGCGATGTGATCGGCGCTGTCGTACTCTTGTCTGCCAAGGCAGGTGATGAGATGAACGAGGTGGAAATGAAGCTTGCACAGTCCGCAGCGGGATTTCTCGGCAAGCAGATGGAACAGTGATCTATTCAGAAAAAGGACAGCGATGATGTCCTTTTTCTTTTTCGTTTACAGTGTCCTGTCAGGGATCAGTCCCTTAATATCCGCCAGCGTGTCCACCACCGCATACAGCAGCGGTCTGATCTCCTCGTCGGGCTGTGTCAGGTCGGGCACCATCACCGGCCTGCATCCCGCCGCATACGCCGCCCTGATCCCATTGGGCGAATCTTCCACAGCCACGCAGTCCGCCGGATCCTCCCCGATCTGTCCGCAGGCATAGAGATAGACATCCGGCGCAGGCTTGCCATGCGCTACCTGCTTTGCGCTCACGATCCTGTCAAACTGATCCTTCACGCCGATCCTCCCGAGATACTGCAGCGCAAGTTCGATCGGCGTGGCTGTCGCCACAGCCGACTTGATCTTCCTCTCATGCAAAAAAGCCAGTATCTCATCAATACCAGGCTTTTTCTCCAGTCCATACTTTTCAAGACGCTCTGCCACAAGGCGTCGTCTCACCTCACGTATCGCATAGTAATCAAAGCCGGCCCCAAAGATGTCCTTCATCATCTCTGAGGCAGCTCCTGCATCACAGCTTCGGAGCATCAGCGCATGCGCGCGTTCAAAGTCCGCAAACCCTGCCATGTGCGCTGCCTCACACCATGCTGCATTGTAGTGTTTTTCCGTGTCGATCAGTACCCCGTCCATATCAAATATCACTGCTTTGATCATATCGTTCCCCGTTTAACCAACCCTTATTTTAATTATTGCCCGCATAAAATATCTTTTCCTTCGGCACATCCTGATTCTGCTGCATCAGGTTCAGCAGTGTGACGTAATTCTTGATCATGTCACGCACAGTATTTTCCTCACCGTCCAGGTTTTTCCCATACTGCTGCTTCAGAAAATAAATATAATCATCATGTTCCAGTTTTGGCGTGTACCCGTACAGGATCCCGTGTATGCCCGCAAGCTTCTCCAGCAGCACGTACATCTCACCCGGATTCAGTACAGACAGCCTGATGACCGGAGACGCCATGTCCCTCATCTTCACGACACCCTCCTGCTCAAAGCTTGATTCTGCAAGCCTTGAACGCAGCGGTTCAAAACTGAACACGCCCCTGACGGAATCCTCCATCGCTTCCCTGGTGACACTGATGATGATACCCAGATTGGAAGCCTTTCCCTGCAGTGCATCATTGTAGATCGACAAAAGCTTGTTGTAATTGTACTCTCTTCCCACGCGGCTGGGGATCTCATATAAGGTCGAAAGCTCATCCATACACACATACAGCCCTGCGTATCCGGCTTTCACCACAAAGTCTGCAAACAGTTTGATGAAGTCGTACCAGTTATCATCGGTAATGATCAGATTCACCCCTAAATCTGTCTTTGCCTCTGTTCTGGTCCTGTACTCCCCACAGAGCCATCGCAGAGCCCTCTTCTGCAGCTCCACATCCCCTTTACGATACCCCTTATAATATGAAGCAAGCACTTTGCCGAAATCAAAACCGTTTACCCGCTCCTCCATCGAGGAGGTGATCTTGTAGATCTTCTGGCTGACCCTGACGTCGAACACCTCATGCCCGGGTACCAGTCCCTCGAATTGTACCACTTCGTTTTCGAGTGTGCCGATCCACTTGTCAAGAATGAGCTGTAATGCCCCGCTGTCAGGACTCGCATGCGTGGCCATATTCCTGATCAGTTCCCGGTATGTCGCAAGCCCCTGCCCTTTGTTTCCGACAAATCTCTTGTCCACAGAGAGCTCCACATCCGTCACGACGAAATTCTTCTCCATCACATGGTTTCTGAGTGCGTGCATGAGAAAGGTCTTACCACTCCCGTACTTCCCCTCGATAAAGCGAAATGCCGCCCCTCCCTGCTCGATGATGGATACGTCCTGCAGCAGCGCCTGGATCTCACTCCTTCTCCCGACTGTAATATACTCAAGCCCTATCCTTGGAACGACTCCGCTTTTTAAGGAATTTAACACGGTGGCTGCTGTTGTCCTCGATATCCCGCTGTCCATACACCCCATTCCTCCCTACTGCTGTGTACCCCGGCGTTATACTACCCTGAGCTGTGACTGCACGAAATCTGCATCCGCCCTGATCCGGTCGAGATTCTCAAGGCTGAATTCATATGCAAAGGACTCTTTCTCGCTGTCCCTGTTCAGCTGCTCAAACGCTTTCTCGATCATGATCATGCGCTTCTGCTGAAACAGCATCGCGTAAATGCGCCTGTGGATCTGCTGTGTTGTCTTGCCGGCATCCGCATCATAATCCATCACCTCGATCAGACGGTCCGCATCGTACGGATAAAAATCAGTCGAACATGTCCTGCTCGATTTTCCCACCGGAATATAGGTCCCCATAGACAATTCACCGTCACACAGATAGACCATCACCATCGGCCGCTGCAGCAGTCCGGCAAACACATCTGTGAGCAGATCCGGATCGATCTTCCGCCTGAGGTTCACCTCAAACACGGACACCCCCTGTTCCCTGACGAGTGTCTTCATGTCCTTGACCCCTTCTTTGTCCACCAGATGATAACTCCACTCAACACTCTCGATCCCGGCTTCAAAGATGCGCCGGCATTTCAGATTGTCAATCTTCTGGAACAGTGCGTCAAGCGGCATTCCCTTATCAACTTTGTACTGCTTTGGAATATTATATCTTCCCTCGCTCATACGAATCCTCCACCTTTACGCTTGAAACATTCACATTGTCAATATTTTATGTTAATCGATTCTAGACTATTATAATATACTATTTCAATAATTTCTACAATTTGTTTTACTTTATTGAATTTTTGTGAAAATTGTTGCACTTTCATCAAAAAACGGGACATAAAAAGGAAGAAAAACTGTCATATTACACAGTTTCCCTCCCTTCCCGGATCACGTGTTTCATTGTCTGACAATTCTGTGATGTGCAGTTTTACTTTACATAACTCCGATCCTTGTCACATTGTTATGTCATCCAGTTCCTGCTGCAGCCGCGCGAGGTCTTCGCGGATCGCGATATGCTGCGGGCACGCCTGCTCGCACCTGCCGCACTTCACACAGCTGGACGCCTTGTTCGCCGCATCGATCCCGTTTGTCCAGTTCCATTTCGCTTCGTTCACATTCTCATAGATATGGTACTGATTCCAGATGCCAAAACACCGCGGAATGTCGACGCCCGCAGGGCAGGGCATGCAGTAGCGGCAGCCTGTGCAGCCGTTCCGGACCCTGTTTCTCAGAGCCTCTGACACTTTGCCCACGATCGCCTGCTCCTCGTCCGTGAGCGGCTCGAAATGCGCAAACGTCGAGAGGTTATCCTCCACCTGCTCCATCGATGACATGCCGCTCAGCACCACTTTCACATTGTCAAAGCTCCCGACATAGCGCAATGCCCACGAGGACGCGGACGCACCCGGCCGCGCCTTCTCAAACAGTTCGTTTACGCCCTCCGACGGAAGGTTTGCGAGCGAGCCGCCCTTTACAGGCTCCATGACCACCACGGGAATGCCAAGCCTCCCGGCAAGCTCTACCCCCTTCACGGTCGCCTGCGTGTCTTTGTCCATATAGTTCAGCTGGATCTGGCAGAAATCCCACCTGTATGACGTGAGGATCTCCTCAAACGCCTCATAATCATCATGAAATGAAAATCCGAGATATCTGATCCTGCCAGCTGCGCGGAGCTTCTCGCAAAATCCAGGAATATCGAGCTCCTTCGCATACTTCCAGCGCTCACCGTTCAGCGCGTGCAGCAGGTAAAAATCGACATGATCCTTTTGCAGACGTTCCAGCTGCTCGGAAAAAATGCGCTCCGCATCGCCGATCGTCTTTACATTCCAGACCGGCAGTTTTGTAGCCAGATAATACGAATCCCTCGGATACCGCGCCAGCGCTTTTCCAGTGACTGCCTCACTCTTCCCATCATGATAGGGATACGCCGTATCAAAATATGTAACCCCCTCCTGATACGCCCTGTCGATCATGGCGAGCACTTCCTGCTCATTGATGCTGCCGTCCGCATCTGTCGGGAAACGCATACAGCCAAAGCCCAGCAATGACGTGCTGATCCCCAGATTCTCCATTCTCCTGTACTCCATAAACAGTCCTCCTTCATCACTCTCACATGCGATCTGGCAGGCTCAGCTGTCATACAGCACTGCCATGTCCGCCAGCACTTTTTCTGTGTATGTCATCATGAGTTCTGCCTCTTTCTCTATTAAACCATATTTTTTATATTTTAGCACGAAATTTGGCGTCCCTTTTGCAGAAAATTCCAGAACACCCCTGTACTTTGCCATCAGCTCAGGCAGCCGCTCGACGCGGACGGGCGCATAGGGCTCCATGAAGAACGTGACCTGCCCCACCTTTCCCTTGATCTCTGTCACATACCGCTTGTGCGCCGTGACGCGGATCAGCGAGATCTGGATCAGATTCTCGACAGACTTTGGCACATTGCCGAACCGGTCCTTCAGTTCCTTTCTCATGTCGTCGCACTCCGCCTCATTCTCAAGGCTTGCGATGCGCTTGTATATGTCCAGCTTCTGGACTTCATTGACGATGTACTCCGGCGGGATAAAGGCGTCGACGTCCATATCCACATAAGTGCCAAAATCCGCGTCGACTTTTTTCGTCCCTTTGAGTGTCTTGACCGCTTCGTTGAGCATCTTGCAGTACAGGTCGTAGCCGACCGCCTCCATATGCCCGTGCTGGCGCTCCCCTAAGAGATTTCCGGCGCCCCTGATCTCGAGATCCCGCATCGCGATCTTGAAACCGCTCCCCAGATCCGTAAACTCGCGGATCGCCTGCAGACGCTTCTCCGCCACCTCCTTGAGCATCTTGTCTCTCTTGTACATCAGAAACGCGTACGAGGTGCGGTTGGAGCGCCCCACGCGCCCGCGCAGCTGATAGAGCTGCGACAGCCCCATCGCGTCGGAGTCGTGAATGATCATGGTGTTGACGTTCGAGATGTCCAGCCCGGTCTCTATGATCGTCGTCGACACCAGCACATCGATCTCGCCGCCGATAAATTGGAACATGATCTTCTCCAGCTCATGCTCCTTCATCTGACCGTGGGCATACGCCACGACTGCCTCCGGGACAAGGCGGGCAACCTGGTTGGTGATCTCCTCGATATTGTTGATGCGGTTATATACATAGTACACCTGCCCCTGCCTGGAAAGCTCGCGGACGATCGCCTCCCGGACCATCTCCTCGTTGTACTCCATGACATAGGTCTGGATCGGCTGACGCTCCCCCGGCGCCTCCTCGAGAACGCTCATGTCGCGGATCCCCACAAGGCTCATGTGCAGCGTCCGCGGGATCGGCGTCGCTGTCAGCGTCAGCACATCCACATCCTCCCTGACCTGCTTGATCTTCTCCTTGTGACGCACGCCGAAACGCTGTTCCTCGTCGACGATCAGAAGCCCCAGATCCTTGTACTGCACGTCCGCGGACAGGAGTCTGTGCGTGCCGATCACGATATCCACCAGCCCTTTTTTGAGCCCCTCGACGGTCTTCTTCATCTCGCCCGCCGTCCGAAAACGCGACAGCATCTCCACGCGCACCGGAAAATCCTTCATGCGCTGCATGAATGTGTTGTAATGCTGCTGCGCCAGGATCGTCGTCGGCACGAGATACGCGACCTGTTTCCCGTCCTGTATGGCTTTGAACGCCGCGCGGATCGCGATCTCCGTCTTTCCATATCCCACATCGCCGCAGATCAGCCGGTCCATGATGCGCGGACTCTCCATATCGCTCTTGGTCGCCTCGATCGCAAGCAGCTGGTCGCCCGTCTCCTCAAACGGGAACATCTCCTCAAACTCCTGCTGCCACACAGTGTCCTTGCTGAACACAAACCCCTGCTTCTGCTGCCGGACTGCATACAGCTCCACAAGATCCTTTGCGATCTCGTTGACGGCAGTCTTTACCTTCGATTTGGTCTTCACCCACTCCTGTGTGCCCAGCTTGTTCAGCTTCGGCTTTTTCGCCGCATCGGCCGAGGCGTATTTCTGGATCACGTCAAGCCCCGTCGCCAGCACATAGAGATTGCCGCCGTCCCGGTACTCGATCTTGATGTAATCCTTGACGACCTTGTCTACCTCGACCTTCTCGATACCTTTATAGACACCGAGTCCGTGATTCTCATGGACGACATAGTCCCCCACCTTCAGGTCCGAAAAATTCTGGATCTTCTGCCCCTCGTACGTCTTTTTCCGCTTTTTGCGCTGCTGCTTTCCAAAGATATCCGTCTCGGAGATCACGACGAACTTTAACAGCGGGTACTCAAATCCCTTCAGGACAGCACCGTGGTACGTCATGATCTCCCCCGGCTGCAGTACCCTGTCCGGATCCTCCGAATAAAACGCAGTCAGCCCCTCGTCCATGAGATCTGTTGCAAGGCGCTTGGCGCGCGTCGCCGAGGCGGACAGCACGAGCACCCTGTACCCCTGCTTCTTATAGTGGTTCAAATCCTTCACCAGCTCTGCAAAGCTATTATTATAGGAAGAGATATTTCTGGCATTGACAGAGAACCGGTCGGCAAACCGGATACCAAATCCCTTGAATTCCATGGTCGAGAGCGCGAGGAGACGCTCATCCTCAAGCTTTGCCATCGTCTCCTGCACGGAGTAGAGCACATCCATCTGTCCGGGCAGGATATATCCCTTTTCCGCCCTGTTTGTCATGCTCTCCCGAAACTCGAGTTCCACAGCGCGCGCATGTTCCTCGATGCGCAGCGGCTCGTCGAGATAGACACAGCACCGCCTGTTCCGTAAAAGATCGGTGAATGACATGGTATCCTCATAGAAATAGTGGATAAAGCTGTCGAGGTTCACAAGGTTCTGAAACTGCGTCACCTGCTCCCGCAGATCCGCCACTGCCGTCTCCAGGCGGTGCGCCTCCTCCGGCTTTGTCTGATCCCTGAAAAGCTTCGCCTGCGCCTTACAATCCTTCTCGATCCTGTGAAATCCCCTGTCGAGCACGGACTGCGACAGGATCAGCTCCGCCGCCGGATAGATCGACACCTGCGTCATATTTTCCTCGATGGAGCGCTGGCTGAGCACGTCAAACGTGCGGATCGATTCGACCTCGTCCCCCCACAGCTCGATGCGGACCGGATTCTCCGAGGTCAGGTCAAAAATGTCGACGATCCCGCCGCGGATCGAAAACTGCCCCGGCGCCTCCACCTGATAATTTTTCTCATATCCCATCGCCACGAGCCTGCGCGCCAGCGCCCGCTCCTCGATCACGCTGTCCCTGCCGATGCAGACGATATTGTCCTCGAGCACGGACAGCGGGATCTGATGCGCCATCAGAGCGGCAAAGGTTGTGACGATCGTGACCGGATTGCCCTCGAGGAGTCTTCGCTGCACCGCGATCCTTTCCTTGACAAGCTGGTTGCCATGGACATCCGCCTGATAGAAGATCAGATCCTTCGCCGGATAAAAATACGACTCGCGGCAGTACAGGCGGCAGTCCTCCAAAAGCTCCTTCGCCTTGATATCGCTGTAGGTCACGATCAGCTTCACATCGTAATCCCTGTCCGTGCCAAATACCATATGAAGCTTCTGGGAATCCACACAGCCGCTCACGCTCACCTTACCGCCCTTTTTGTCCAGTGCTTCTGTGATACCCTCATACTCGCCAAGCTCCCTAAGCGGTGCCAATAATGTGTTCACGATTGGTTGTCCTCCATATCCTAAATCATCCTGATCATTTTATTTTCCCACAGCCCCGGCATCTTTTGGACTGTTCTTCACATTATACCTATTCATCGCCATGTCGACCTCATCCTCCAGCATCAGATTCACTGCCCCGTCCACTTTCTCCAGGGTCTCCACCATCACTTCCAGCTCTTCTTTGCCAAAATGGCCAAGCACGTAGTCCACAAGGTCGTATCCCTTTGGCTTCTCGCCGACGCCGACCTTGATGCGCAGAAATGTGTCGCTGCCCAGGTTCGCGATGATGTTCTTGATGCCATTGTGTCCGCCGGCGCTGCCTTTCTTGCGGATGCGAAGCTGCCCGACATCGAGGCTGATATCGTCGTAGATCACGATCAGCTCACTCGCCGCATCCACCTTATAGTAATCCACCACTGCGCGGATCGCCTCACCGCTCAGGTTCATGTACGTGAGCGGCTTCACCAGCACGACCTTCGTGCCGCCGATCACGCCCTTTCCGATCAATGCTTTGTGCTTACAGTCCATCACGCTGATGTTGTACTTGTCCGCGAGCGCATCGACCGCCATAAATCCGATATTGTGTCTCGTATTCTCGTATTCCCTTGTAGGGTTTCCAAGCCCTGCTATGATAACCATCTTACTGTCTCCTAACCACCGCATATTCGTCCCCGTTCCTGTAATAAGGACAATTCCTATAATGTCCTTCCATCACCCGTATCATGTCGTCCTCGTCCATATGGACTTCGCAGTAATAACACGCGTCCTCCTCGTCATATACATTATATGCACAGGTGTCGCATTCTGAACTTCCCATTTGATCCAATTCCTTCCTGCCAGTTGATCTGCAGGCGCCGCATCAGAGCGCCGTATGTGCCTGTTTAACACAAGAAAACCCTTATCGATCTGCCATGTATGCAGATCGATAAGGTTTTTCTATCCTTACGCATCGATCAACTGATCTTCTCATACAATTTGTCCGAGATCATCTCCCGGTCAATCTCCTGCCTGTCAAGCATCTCCCTCAATTTTGTCTTAACCTCTTTGCCTTTAAATCGTTTGTGATTGTCCAGGGATCTCAACACAATCCTTGCAAACTTTCCCAATCCTTCATAGTCCTCAACGATCGCATTATAATGATACTGCTTCAATTCTTCGATCGGAGTGTTGGCATCTTCGGAGGATTGTTCTATCACGATCCCCTCCTGTAAAAATACCTCATCTGAAATATAGATAATGTCACACGTATCCGGTCTCTCAAAACCAACGATCAACGGTATAATGTCATCGATCGAATCCCTTTTCTCCTCCACTCTCCATAAGGACAATTTGTTTCCCGTCGTTTTTATACAGTTCGTAACAGCGTCTGCCGCCACTTTTTTTACCTCCAAAAGTGCTTTTTCTTCATCCGCGCTCAATGGATCTTCCTGCCACTTCGAACGTGAAATCTTTCTCACATAGTATGCCATCTCATTCCCCACTCAGTTCGTCAATCACATCGTTTATATACTCCCGAAACCATTCCACGCTCGTCTTGTTCCGCAAACTGATCAATGTCTGCAAATGCCGTTTATCTTCCCATGCTTCAAAACACTTAACAGACAGATCCTGAATCTCTATGTCGGGATTTGATATTCCTGCCAGCGGTATGATCTCTAAATTACTTCTCCTGACTGCAGGCAGATTTCCGACAATATACAACAAATGTTTCAGCAGATGCTTATTCTCATACATATTCGCAAGATATATGTTGATCAGTACCGTGTTGGCTATGATACCATATTTCTCCGACAATTGTTCAAAGTACTTTTCTGCCAGAGATTCATACCCTATATCAAAAGCAGTTTCAGCCAGAAGTCTAGACAGTATCGGAATCTCTTTCTTCATCACGCTATCCTGCATACGCTTAAATTGTTCAGCAATATTTTCATCGTGCATATTGCTGAATCTCTTTATTTTACTCTTATGTATATCCCCTTTTGTATCAGAATATGCTGTCTTCTCAAAATTGTCTTCCTCCAACCGCTTCGTCTCAAATGCAACAGTCCCAGATACAGAATCTATATACTTCAATCCTTACTTCAATCCTTTCTCAATCTCCATCGCTATTCTGATGTATGCCTCATACAATTTCTTAATATTGGTCTTGTTAAAACGAGTTGTCTGATTTTCTCCAATGGTATTTATATCATAAGAATACCTGTATCTT